>JAQTXT010000056.1 GCA_028688645.1 Rickettsiales bacterium | reverse complement strand
CCTGTTATTTTGGTAAAATTGACGTGTTAACCATTCTGAAATAATAATAATTGATACGTTGATTCTTCACTTTGAGGAGGAATTTGATTTGGATTTTCTTAGATCATTTGATTTCAAGATAATTGTCCATTCAAGAGTTTGGTTTAAAAAATAAATTTTAATTGAGTGTTGTTATTCTTCAAAAACTTTAAAGTGATAAATTGGGTTTGCTATTAAATTAACGATTGATAAAAAGTTAATAATAAAGCCATTAATTGATTACATCAAATTGAGTGATTATTGTAATGGCATATTTCAAAGGAATTTAATCAAGAATAAATTTTTTAAAAGGATTTCAATTTTTTTATAAAACATGCAGAACAGTATTTCTTTTGTTTTTGATCAGTTTTATTAAAAAGTACAGTAAACAATATTTTTTTGTTGGTCTTGAAAAGAAGACTCTCAGATTGAATTCAAATGATGATTTTAATTTTCATCTCATGGGCATTTTTGTTGAGATTTCTGGTATAATTCATCCAAATTATTAACAAAATACCTCAGTAAAGTTTTTATGAGTGGGGAATAATTAACCACAATTTATGAAGTATTTTACTAATAAGGTCAGAAGATGAATATTTTTCCAGCATTGCTAATTTGCAATAATATTCATCTCTTTTCTTTTAGAAAAAATTATCAAATCAGTTGTTGATACCTCATTGCAGTTGAATGCCAAGATATTTCAGTTGCAAATAAAATCACATTAAAAGCCTAACTTATCAAAGAAATAATGTTTTTTAATAAGCATTTCACACCTTACTCATAATTAGAAAGATTAAAGACAACAAATTGAGCCATTTTTGAAGTAGTTTAATAGTTCAATCAATAAACTATCAGCCAAACTATTTTTATTTTGGATTGTTTTTAATATTTTCATTGATAAACTATCATTTAATTTGATGTTTTTTAAAAATATTCAGAGTCCTTTTTATAAAAAGATGACAGAATTGATATGATAGAAAGTAAAATCGGATCACGTAATGATTTGTAATAAGCATTACAAACCTCATTATTTCTTCTTAGCTTTGATGGTAAGGTCCTTTATCATCAATGGCTCAATGTCCCGATAATTTACGACTTCTTCCAGACTGTTGGTTCCCTGACAATATTTCAAGGCTGACTCCTTTGGATAAACTACAATGTTGAGCTTACCATCGGGGTAAAACCTGCTCACATCTCTTGAATATATTTTAGTGTATGATCCCTCTCCATGGTAAAGTTCTGATTCGGTCTTTCCCTTCATAAAGGCTTATTTTGATTTTGTTTCAGTTATCCACTCTCCATTGACATCGCAAACTCCTAAACATAAATGAATTATATTGGCTAAAATTAAAAAAGAAATTACAGTTTCTTATTTTGTTTCCTTTCATGTCATTGAGAGTAAGATTGAAGTTGAAATTACGTTATTTGAAAATTTGTTAAGGGAAACCATCATCTAAATTTAGTTTGTATTTATATTCTTTGTTTTCACCAAATAATTTTTTAGTTAAAAATTATTAACTTTTTAACCCTGCGCTATCTTCCATTGAAGATTCATCAGTATCAGACTGAAGTTATTTTAAATCTCCAGTGGAACTTATGGCTTTTCTTTCCTCTTGCATTGAGTCCAATAAAAAGTCATTCTCTTCGATTTTCTAATTTAAAATATGTTTTTTACTGTTGAGATGTTCTCAATTGCCTGGCTGTTCTTCTCTGCCAGTTTGATCAGGTCATTGAAAAAGTTAGAACTTAATTTCGAATTTCCAAACAGTGATTGTTTTTGTAAAAACTCAAAACCTGAATTTAATTTTCCATTTGGATTCATGGACTTCTCATTATCCAAATCAGAGCTGACCCCAACAGAGTCTTTGTACAGTGGGGATTTTTAAATTGGAGCGAAATTTCTCAAATAGCACATGAAACGTTCTCAAACTTAACAAAATATTTATTATGCAAAGGTAAGTTAAAAATGGAAAATATAATGGAGTTCTTAAAAAATTTGAAATTTTCCTGCTTTTTCTTACCTTTCTCATTCCTGACATTTTTTACGCTTTGGATGTTCTTTGGAACGTATGATGTTCTTCTTTCCATAAAAACATAAGAAATGGCCGAGAATGGGATAAAAGCATGCTACGACCCCATGGTCTCACTCAAACTAAAAAAGCTTATAAGGAAAAAATTCAGAGTAAGTTTGAGTGAGTTAATGACTGTTTTTGGGGTCCTGATTGAAGGAAAGTCATAAATGATATCTTTAAATCAAAATTATATTTAAATCAAATCTTAGCATGCAATAACTGCATAATTAGGCATTTGCCAGTGGAGAATCATAGGCATTTTTTTCTGGAAAATTCTTTTAATTTATTCTTTTTTTACCTCCTGATTCAGTTTTAATTGTTGAGAATGCGTTTATCGCAGTTTTTCAGAAAAACAATGACAAATTTTAATATATTTGTGATCAAAAAATCAAAAGCCCAAATTGACAAAATATGTTAAAAAATCATTTTTATGATATTACTGTTGTTGTAATCAATCAACATTTGATTGACACCGTATTATCCTCAAAAAATTTCTCATTTTGGTGAAAAAACGTCAAAATCAATGAAAGGAAAGAGCTTTCTGTCTATAAAAAAAATATGTGACATCAAGGCAGGTAACTGAGATTAAGTAATTATAAATAAAAGAATAAAAAACAATAAGATTTTCTTACAACATTAAAGACTTTTCTTAGTTGACCTTAAAAGGCGATTATGAGAATGCCAATCACGATAAATTGTTAAAAAAAGAGGAAAAATAAAATTAAACAGAAAGTTTACTGCAATAAAAAAATATAACGATAGCATAGTAGAAAATTTTTAATTAATTAAATTTTGATTTATAAAATCTAATGAATTAATTCTAATATCATCTAATAAATTAATTCTAATTAATTAATTATTTATTTATTTTGTGTTTTTATTTATTTAATAAAGATGGGGTCGTCGGGATTTGAATAATATTTTATGGAGTTTCAATATTTTTAGTTGTTTAATTCAACTTGGGGTTTTTATCAATTTATGTTTTTACTTTGTTAGGTATAAAGTTGTGAATTTGATAATACGATAAAAAATAGATAAAGGTTGAATAGAAAAGAGTGAAAATAGCATGGGTAAATAGAAGAAAGTATGGTCATAAATTTAGGACCAGTTATTGAAGCGATTTTACTAATAGTAGCAAATGCGTAATTGGAGTCTTATTGCTAAAAAAATGACTTAGTAATATAATACTCCAAAGAAGAGTGGAAAACAATGTCGCTAAAGGTAACTTTTATACAATCAAAGGTATTAAAATCACATCGACAGTTCAGTCATCAAAATCTAATGGACCAAAGAAGAGGAAAAATAACTCATCAATCTCCATAACTAAATCGGAAACAAATGGGCAAATATCGCACTCAATCTCCCAGGAAAGTATCACCATTTATTATTGAAAGATCTGACAATTGCGTGAAAAATCACTTTTATTCCAAGTTGAGAAAAGTACTGAGAAAACTTAACAAAATCATTCATCATTATTTTCGTAGAGAGTTCAGAGAAATAAATATCAACGTTATTTATAAGTTAGTTGAGGCTACAGAATAGCGATTCAAGTAAAAGCCAAACTGCAGTTAAGACGTATCATTGAAATGCAGATGTAAATTTCATCCTTATAAACTTAGAAATCCAAAACAGAATGTTAGAAGTGGCCATTAGTGAGAATTAGGACGAATAATTCGACTCTTAGAAGGAGGATATTTAAGTCTTTAAGGACATTATTCGATAAATTTATGCAGCCAGCAGATAATACAAGCGCAAAAGTAAAAAAAGTAGGAACCTATCAATCCAGGCACCAAATGTTAAAAAGCACAAATAAAGCAAAAGCAAAACTATTGTTGTAAGGCCCAACTCAAAGGCGCCATCTGATGGATACATGAGTGACTCTGAACATGGCAGTCTCGAGTAATAAGAAGAAGAATCAGTTTAACATTTACAGCATAATTATCACAAAACTAACAACATGCCTCCTCACTCGTTCATTGTCAATGAAGAGATACCAAAACCTCCACAAGTTCATGAGAAGAAAATATAAATTGAGGAAGGCAAGGAAGGGATTTAAAACATGTTGCGTTAGAACAATATCCTTGAAAATGATTTTACAGGTAATCCTTACCCACAAAACAATATGTTCCGCTTCTCTGATAGGTCGTCCTTCAAAAGCTACAATTCTGACAGATAATCTGACAGGGACTTCTTCAACATGTGTAATTTATCTCTCTTATCAATTTAGTTTAATCCAGTGACGCTGAACATGGAAGTAGAAGGAAAAATTCAAAGTTTCTTTATTTCTCCCACAAGGCTGATGATAACAAAAGTGTCTGCTTTTCTGAAAAGTAATGAACTTTACAGCAACACTTAAGAAAAACTAAATTTTTCAATACCATTTTTATATTCTGCTCATTTATTTCTAATTTCTTCTTTCTTTTTATCAATTTATGTCATTTTTAACTCATAAAGAAAGACAATAAAAACAATAAAAACTTTAAAAATTAATTCTTTTTCTCACTTTTTCTCTTTTACAATTCTTTTTCACTTTGATGTAAACATTTGATCATTGAAGTAATCATCAATACTTCCTTCTCCAAAATCGTCAGTTTCATGCTTTTACTGAAAATTTTAGTGTTTTGAACACTAACGGGCGTATTATTCAATTTACTGCAGTAGTTTCGTTTATTATTCTGAATCCCGATATTTTTACAAATCCATTTCAAGGGCGCAGTCAAAATCCCCCAAGATTGTTATGTTTTTACCTGATATTTTGACTTTTCTTTTGCTTTCTTATTAGCTTTCACTTCCTTCGTTTTAATTTTAGCCTTACTAAAATTCAACAGTTAACTAAACTTACAAATATAATTACCTTGTCACTTGGATCTTAGTCAAATGAAGGACAAAATAAAATAACTGGAAACATAAGTTTTTTAGCCAAAGTTACTGATTATGCTTCACTCTTGTTTGTTTAAAGTTTTTTCAGCTCTTTCTTCAAATTCTTGATTAAATAAAAAATTTACCTGTTACTGTTTCTGATCCTGAAGGTGCTTATTTCGAAGAGCAGCGATTGAGTTGTACTTATTGATCAGAAGGTTAAGGGCTTAAGATTTCTCGGCACAATTCTTTTTCAGTTTATTGAGATGATCAATTTTACTGTTGACTTTCGCCCACTCGGTGGCATGTCTCTTGCCAGGAATGTTCGTCCACTCTGTTATACAGACGCATCTTTGGTGCTTTCCCAATATTCCCACTGCGACAAGGACATTTAATGCATCATACACTCTTCTTTTTATGTTTTTGATTTCTTTTATCCTTTGACTTTAGATAAGCAAAAAAAGTACCTTGGTTACAGTTGGTCAATTTAATCCTTTGAATACTGGAGAACGTAGTCGGAAACTTGCTTGTAAGTGAGCCTTTTATGCTCAGAAACGATATTTTTCACTCGGAGACTGATATTTGCAAGGCCTTTCTTTTGTTTCTTGTTTTATCTTACTTCTTCATATCTTTCACTGCCATTAATTTATGAATCTTTGTTTCGGTATCTCTGAAGAGAAGGCTTATTTGCATCTTATTACTCATTTTACGAGGATTACACATAAAATTTTTGTAAAATCAAGTCTTCAATGCTGTTTTAGTGGACTTTTTTTCTTTTTCCAATTGAGGAGCTGTCGTAAATTAAGTCTTTAAAAATTTAGTCTTCATCATTTTATAACTCTTCTTTATACTTTATTGCACTTTTTTGATCAAATCGGTTAAGTTAATATGATTCATTTGATTTCTTTTGTGAAAGTTTCTTCAATTAATCGAAATCGACTGCATTTTCTAATTTTCTCATGCACAGACTTTACCGAAAGATATCTTGAATGTCAATCTATTATTTGTTTTCATCAGATCGAGTGACAGTATCAGTGACGGCACAAGAGAAGAAGTTTTTTAGAAGTTGGTTTGTGTCCTTCATTTCATATTTGAAATAATTGGGCGTTCTGCCCTTCAGCGGTGTTGATACAGCTGTCTTTTACATTATAAATATTTTTTAATAATTAAATTATTGGCGAATATATACATCACTCTCTCACTGCCAAAAATAAGCAACTTCTCCCACCTTTCTCCTCGCAACTTTTCATTCATTGCCTTACTCTTACTCAACGGATTATTCATAACTTTGTCAAAATTTTTTTTACTTGTTTTGAAAAACTTGCGCCAAAATCGTCTTTTTACATTAAAACTGACCTACTGACAGATAAAACCTTGCACATTCTTGATTTTGATAAATTTAGGTCATAAAAGGATCTAAATTTTAAGTTTTAGATTTTTTTTTAGGGTTTTTATTTTTTCCAAAATTGCGGGTATTATAATCATAAAAAATACCTAAAATCTGACATTTTTAAATGGGGGCTGTACTAATTTAAATGAATAAACATCATGATTTGGATAGGGTATAAGATTTCAAGAGAAGCCGAGGAAAAAGAAAGTTCATCATTGAAACTATCTGCCCATTTAATTCATCAACACATTGATAAGAAAAGCATGTAAATTTTAAAGTAGTTTGTTGCTTGAAGTATTTTTTCTTAAGCAGTCTAAAGTCAACGTATCATAAAAGAACTGACAATAAGATTGACTGTCGGGATTTGAGTGATTATGGGTAAAATTTAAGTTAAGATCAATTTATAATAATTCCTCATACACATAAAACTACATTAAGAACTGACATTTATAACTCATTTTTAGTTAACTTTATAATATTTTCCTTACTCTATTATAAAAATTCAAAAATGGCAAGAAATTGTTAAAAAGCCCAAGGCATGTTAAACAGATGGTGGACTATGAAAAGAGCACTCGTAAATAAAGAGGATTAATAAAGGCCAAGAGGTTTAAGACATATCAGGGAAATTAATGATTTATATGAGTGTGAAAAGTGGAGAAAGCAAGTCACTACCAATATCATTGATAAAGTGGAGGAAATCCAAAACAGAGCAAGACCTGAAAATTAAACAAGAGCCTTAAATGATGAGATCAACAGATTATTACGGTAGCTTTATCATTGGTAAATTCGTATAAAATAACTTGGTGGTAATGATTACAGGTCGATAAAGAATGCAAAAATGTACGACTCGCAGGGTCATTAGATACCAGGATTTGGTGGTTACAGGTATTTTGGTGCAGCCAAGGACTTACCAGGAGTAAAGGACGTATTCCGCAGATAGGTGCCAACAGCGCCACAAAAAAGTAAAGATTAGCTGCGGAAGGTCATCGATTAGCAATATTTCGGTGACCAGTAAACATTAGATGAGTAATTATTGAGAGAATAGAAACTTGAGTAGGAGTCAAAGCGTGAGGGGGAGTTGGTGTAATGGATTGAGCAGAATAAGAAGAAGATTCAGCAGTATTTTAAGGGCCGTGAGCCTGAGTTTGATGAGTTGATGGAGAATATTGACAATATTGAGGATTTTTAGGTTTAAATAGAAGAGCAAATAATTTAATAAAAAGTTTAACAATCCAAAATGATACATTAATGAGTTTGATTTGTATTTTTTATCACTTTATCAGTTTATTTTATTGTATTTTTATTGTATTGTTACTCATTTTTATTTCGTTTATTTATAAAATACCATCTTATTAATTATTAGCAATAAATATTTTGAATACAAATAATTAACATAAACACATATCATCATCACCAACGAATCACACGATGGACCCACCCTTTAACATGTTTTGGATCATCTTTACTTGGAACACACACAAAATAATTGCCACCAAAGATTCAATCATTTCCCATGAGTAATATTTCTCAATGTATCCTTCAATAGCTTTCAAATCCTGGAAGTCAAGCATTCTGATCTTTCTGAATTCTTGGTGCCATCTGTTAATCTCAATTGCTAAGTTCTGAGTTCTTTATACATGTTGACCATCTTGTTTTTGTAAAGTGTCACCTAAATGAGTTTACTCGACTAATTTTTTACAACTCATCGAAATAAGTTTTGTTCTTCCATTATTGACAACTTTTATCAAGTACATTGCATTTGGCACACCCTCAAAAATAATGTAACTTTGATAATAAAACTCTCCTTAATAAACGATTTTCTGATTGTTTTCATAAATATAAATCTTCACTGGTTGTTATTACTCAATATTTTTTGTTCGTACATAAGTGTTATCTTGAGCCACGTAAGTGTAAAGATTGATGGCAACTTGTTGTGCGGCAGGGATTTTGATAAAGAACTCTGATGCGCCGAGGCCTTGTTCGAATAAATACTCTGTGAATCTGGTGCCTTGTTAAACATTTCTTGATGCTTTTCTGAACATTAATCTTTATTCTTGTTTTTTTCGTTATGTTTTTGATAGTGTTTGATCGAATTGAATGTTTCTTAATTAATCGTCTTATTTTTAATCTCTGCTTCTTCTGTCATTTTCGGCTTGTTTTCTTGCTTGTTATGCCATATTTTTTGCTTTTTAGGCTTGTTACTTTGCTCTACTGAACGCTTATTATTGAGATTGTGGTTTGTCTTGATGCTCAATTTGATTACTTTGTTATTGATTATTTTGTTACTGATCAACAGGAACTGCTTCAGCCTCCATACCGTTCATGTTTGAATTCGATAAAAGCACACCTTATTGTCGCGGCTGTTGATTTTGGCTTTGTATTTGTGGATTCTACATACTAACAGGTACTGCTTATGAATGTCCATTACTGTTAATGACAGGTTAATTATTATTAATGACAGGCTCGTTATTATTCGTATTTAGTGAATGATGACCTTACTCACTGGATCCAACAACTGTGGGATCGATAAAGTTTTGATCCGTAACAATCGGTTGTGGATCTTGCACTGTGCATGTTACAATCAACACGCACAGAATGGAAACCTTGATAACAATGCTTTTCATGATGTGTTTATTTATATTATTTTCTGTTGTGGGATATTTCAGCAGCTGAGGGAATCTTTTTTTATAGTTTTAAATTTAGCTTTATTAATTAAATATAACATAACAATCAATGATTATTACTAAATTATCTCCTTTACACGAAGTAATAAATGAAATTCATGTGTTATTATAATTGATATTAATTTAAATAAACTTAAATAGATTTTAGATTATTTGTATTTTATGATTTTTATATACTTTTTGAGTTATTTTTTAATATTTTGTACAACTTTTTGTATAAAGTAATAAAAAAACATGTTCATTTTGTTAATTTACAAAATTTAATATAAAAAAAATTATTTTTACTTTACCTAATAAAACAAAATATAATTAACACAGTTTAAGATTAATAAATTGTAAGTTTAGAAAATAAATCATTATCATCAAAAAATGTACCATCAATCAAATCAACCAAATAATAATGACGAGTAACTTAAAGCACTAAGATAACGCATGAGAAGTATTTTATTCATTAAAACAAATCAGATGGAACTGGAGCTGCTAAATTATTACAAGCTCAAGATGCACCCACACATTATCTTGATTGTATGTTTTTGTTATTATTTAGCTTTGGAAAGATTTCGTAAGGATTATGCGCA
>JAQTXT010000055.1 GCA_028688645.1 Rickettsiales bacterium | reverse complement strand
CTTGTTTAATCATAGTTTTTTAATTTATGTATTTCTTATATTTTGAATAGTAATTTAAGGGGTTTTTGTTTTCAACAAAAACAGTTACTATCCCCACCGCAAGCAGTGGGGTATTTTAGGAATAAAAATGATTTAGAAAACAATTACTATTTGTCCGTTACAGATAATGATAGCGGAGTTATGAAAGAGATGTATCTGAATGAGAAAGAATATAGAGTTCTTGATATAGCGGTTCGTCATAATAGAGGTATAATAAACCTATTAAGTGAAGTGGAAATTATAGAGAATCTCTATATAAAGGGTCTTGTGGAAATATCAAATGATAGTTTAGAAATAGCTGTAGTGAGTGATGTAATATCATTTATACTTGATCCAAAAATTAGAGAAAATATTCTGGAAGATTTAACAGCAGAAGAAAATAGACCAAATAGTTTGTTTAAAGTATTTGGAAATAAGAGTGTTTGTTTCTGTTATTTATAGATAATGATGTAGTTTGATATGTTGATTTTTACCATTTGCGATGTTGTTTTTTCTTTGTTAGCAATATTTACAGTTTTTGTAGTTTGTGATATTTATATGTGATTTTTGTGTGAGAAATAGAAACAGGTTTGAAATATACGGAGGCACCGAATATTAAGACATTAAAAGTATAAAATATTAATTATTATTTAATATTTTTCCATGAAGGCACTCGAAAGAGTGCCTTGTTTTATGTCTTTTAATAGCCTAATTTTTTTAATATTTGGATTTTTTCAAAATCTGAATTATTCAAGTATTCAATTTTGATTTTTTGTTGAAAAACTAAAAGACTATAAATTAAAAATAAAGGAAATGATTAAACCTGAGGAATTTGTTTTGCAAAATTTTCTAAAATAGGAAAATTCTGTCGATAACTCATCTAAAAATTTATAGTTTAAAGAAAATCTGATTTGATTCGAATTATAATTAGTGTAAGAATCAAGACTTTTATTATTAGTTGGTAGATTATCGCTCTTTATGTGGTCTTGATATTCATAATAGAAATTTACTGATGAAGTTGGGTTTAATCTTAGACCTAATGTGGTTTCAAATGTAAATCTATCATAATTTATATTGTTAAAAATTCTGTAGTTAACTCTTGAATCAATAAAATATCTAATATTAATAAAATTCTTTAAATTAAAATCACCATCTTTTCCAAATAAAGCTAAAAATTCGTATGAAGTTCTCGCATCAAATGTATTGAATTTCTTGGAAAGTTCATTATATTTGATTGGTGCATAAAAAGAGTATTCGAGGGAAAATAAATTTTTATTTTTGTTGTATAAATTTTGTATGATAAAAATATTTGCATAAAAATCGTTTTTAACTTTTTCTTCATATAAAAGATTGTTCTCATCAAAATATTTTTGATTAAAATTATAATTTTTTATATAACCACCTAAGGTTATTTTTTTCAACAACCCATATTCCATGTAAAGTTTATAAGAATTTATATTGTAAGCGACTTCTTCGTTACCATTTAGAATATTATTTGAAGAACTGGACTCTCTTAAAAATTCCATTACGCTAAACAATTTATGCTTTGGCCTAACCCAAGCTGATGCATAAACCGCTCTACTAATGAAAGATAGAAAAATAATAAATATAATTACAAAATTATTTATTATTTTTCTAAAGTTCATAAATTTTTAACAATGCTAAATAAATCAAAATTTTAAAAATAATTTATGCTATCATTCAGCACTTGGCTCTCCTGAAGGTTCTTCCGTAGGTTCTTTTGAAACTGGAGTTTCTTCTAAATCTTCTTCTGGAGCTTCTGAAACTAAAGCTTCCAAACTTGGAGCTTCTCTTGAAACTTCTTTCGAAGCTTCTTTTGGAGCTTCTGAAACTAAAGCTTCCAAACTACTTGGAGCACTTGAAACCGCATTAGTATCACTTGATTTTACTGAACTACTTACTGGAGCGCCACTCGATACTGGAGATTCAGAGCTAACTACAGGAGCTTCCGATGATTTTGGAATTTCACTTGATTCTGAACTACTTCCTGGAACACTACGAACTTCACTATCTGACGACGCTAAACTTGGAGCACTTGAAACTTCAGAAGGAGTACTACTAGCTGATTCAGGTAAATCTTGATCTCTTCTTTCCAATTGTCCAAGACTTGTTCTTTCGTCTATTCTATCTTCTTTCAATTTTCTTTTAGCATCTTTATATTCACTATTAGTTCCTTTATAAACACGACTAAACCAATTACTACCATATTGTTCTTTTAAATCAGCCTTACCTCTTCTATAATCATAATCAGCAGCCTTTTCAGCCTCAGAACGCAATGCGTCTGGCATAAGACGACCCATTTTAGGTAAACCAATTCTCTTATATGTTCCATCTTTTGTTTTTCCTTCTTTCATTTTTCTTTCTGTTTCTTCAGCTGTTTCGAAAGCACCAAACCTTCCGTCTCTAGAACCTAATAATGATGAAGCAAGTTTTTTTGGATTAATAGGAATAGATCTCAAAGATGGTATGTGTTTTTTGCCAATCTTTATACCACCAGTTAAAGCTCCAAGCAAACTCCTTGAAACAACATAATCTGAATCTTGCGTTGAGGCAAACTGCTCAGCGCTTGTAATACCAAATCCTTTTGCAGCAGTTTTTAATGCATCATTTCCATCAAAATAACTCTTAAATGCTTTACTTCTAACAGCTGCTAGAGTTTCATTTCTCTTTGTAGCGTCCATAGACATTAATTCTTGACCATGCATCTTCTTGTATTGTGCCAAACTTTTGTCAGCTTCAATATTTGCACTAGATAAACCATTTCTAACAACTTTGCTATTTTGATCTTCTTTCTTTTCATCCTCTGCAGTTTTATATCCAATAAGTTTTCTACCAGTATTTGTAGCAAGATCTTTAGCTGCACCTTGCATTGGTTTTGCTATCTTATTATTATAAAAATTACTTCCGGCTTTTTTAATATCACTACTTAAAGTTTTCAAGAAAACACCAGAACCACCAATACTAGTTCCTAAATCTGTTGAAAATTCTATAAATTTGCTCATTAAATCAGCAATTAGATAAATTAATAATATTTGAAATAAACCTGGAATAGCAGATGCAGCGGCAGATGCTGATGTTGCTGTTGTAGCTTTCCAAAAACTCATTATTTTAAGACTGCCTAATAATGGTAGATTTAACTCCCATACAGGTTTCCAACAAACTCTATAACTTAAAATAAATTTAATAATATTATAAACCAGAATATTAAACAAACTTAAACAAGTTAACAAAAATATCTGCTCTAATGCAAAAGATATAAGATTATTCATCCATTTGTTAAACATTTCTTTTGTTTTCTCAAATATAAGCAAAATAAAGAAAATAGGACCAAATGCTAATAACAGAGATAGGAAAAATTGTGCTGTTAAATATAGTAACAATGCATTCGCTACACTAAAAATATATGTAAATATTGATGAATATATTATGAATACATATAACCAACCAAAGAAACTAACAAAGAATAATCCCCAAATTTTGTAAGATACAGGATCTGAGAATAGTAATGATAAATTCTTATCTACACCACTAAATAAAACACTTTTATCATAAAAATCCCCCTTAACAAAAGCTTCTGTCAAGCTAGAACTTTGATCAAATGCCCCAGCGACAGCGAAAACCACATAGTCCACGCCTTGCTTAAAGAATTTAACAAAATACATGTTATAATATTTCCATCCTTCTTCCCCAATCATCAAATAAATGAATCCAATCTTAATTATTCTTTTAACTAATTCGCCATGTGTTAAATCTGCCATACCCATCATATAGTACATTCCATAGAACATAATCATCAAAGTAAAACAGAGTTTGACTATTATTTGATATGCATTGTCAGTAATAACCGCAACATAGAATCTTTGTAAAAATCCACCACCATTATTAAAATATTTGCAATTTGTTTTATATAAATCTGTAGCTAAATTTGAACAATTTTTATAACAATTTGCATCACCACTAACACAATTATTACCAAATGTTACTTCGGCGGGATCAAACTCAGATTCTGGAAAATATATATTACATTGAGATTTCTCAGGCGATGTACAAGCTTCCAATTCTTTATTATTATTTATATATAAACCTATATTCTTTCCATCAATAACTTCTAAAATTGGTTTCATTACATACTTAACAATATAGCCAGTACTATTTAAAACATTTTTTGGCGTTTTGAGTTTTAGAGTATAACTTCCATTATTATTATAATAAGAATTGACACAATAATTAACTGTACCATTTTCTATTTCAACATTTTCATCACAAACAATATTAGAACATGATGTATAGCTAGTATTTTGAGTTCCTGATGCGCACTTACACAAAGATTCTGAATAAACAGCTTTAGTATTACTACCACCACAAGCAACTTCTTCAGGTTTATCTATAATCTTAAAATATAATCTTAAATTTTCAAATTCATCTTCATTCAATCCTTGAATATTAAGATTAGCAATAGAAATTTTACTAGCACCAGTTGAGCTATCAATTATATAGCCATTAGAATCAAAATAATATGGAGAATTTACCGTATCTAAACTTCCATAATCACTACTTGACTTATCTGTATTATACTTCACAACCCATTTTTTAAAATTTAATGTATCACTTTCTTCACCATTCCAATTTTTAAGAGCCAAAGCAACAGCTAACTGTTCACCATTATTAAAATACTTTTCTGGGGATATAATAAATTTATATTCACCTTGATTATTAGAATACATATCAGTTCCACTATTTAAACTAAAACCAGAATCAAAATCACTATTTTCTATCACAAAAAAAGAAATATTTTTATTAGAAGTGGACAATTCATTTGGTGAGTTATATCTAAACTCACTATATTCTCCAGTATCACTATTTTTATAAGAAGTATCAATAGTCATTCCGTCAAGATTTCCATAACTATCGTTATTGAATACACTACTTAATTTTCTAGCACCAAGCAAATAATCATTAGTTGTTAATTCACCATAAATTTTTACATTGCTATCATACAAAGATGTATCTGCAAGATTTGTCAAATTTGAAACAGCACCATTGTAATCTTCTAAATTATAACACTGAACAACATTTATGGAGATTGTTGGTGAAATAGTATTCGATGTATCTACTATAGAAGTTTGACATAAATCACAACTAGTTGCGGTAGCTTTAGCAAAATATAGACAAATAGCAGAAGAATCAGCACTAGTTATATAATTTGCAAGATTACCTT
Source organism: Rickettsiales bacterium (assembly GCA_028688645.1). Lineage (GTDB taxonomy): Bacteria > Pseudomonadota > Alphaproteobacteria > Rickettsiales > UBA1997 > CALXSC01. The sequence continues at coordinate 4,357 of JAQTXT010000055.1, read as the reverse complement.
CGCAATTATAACCATCAGAAGCTGCCCCATTTGTACAATAACAACCCAAAGGACAATAATTAGTCTTAGTGTCGTCAGAACATAAATCAGAATATGTTTTAGCTTGACAAGTAATATTGCCATTCTCATCATAAATCTTCGTACAAGCTGAATTATCGATGTTTTCATTAGCAGTTCCAGAACATAACAAAGCTGGTCTCGCTTCTACTCTTAAAACAAGTCCATCAGCAACGCTAGTATAAAAAACATTACTCCCATCTGAATGTTTTACATATCTTTTTTCTATAGTATAACCATTAGTACTATCACCATCAATCTTAAACCAATTATTTTCATCAAACCTCAATATCTGACCTTTTCTAACAAAAACATCAGAACTCCAATTATTACCACCTGAAACCGCTACCGTTCTGACTGTTGAATATTCATCAAAATTCTTTTCTAACAATGGGATATTATTAACATTATCTCTAAAATTATACATTGGATTTAAAATATTAAAATTCACACTATAAGTGATTGGCGTTAAAGCACCAGCACAAGCCGGCAAAGTACCAGAACAATATACAAAATCGCCTAATAAATCTTTAAAACTTACAAAACCAGATTTATTTATTAAAATTTCATTTTGAGGAATAATAAATACAGCCATTCCATCACCACAAGCTATATCATTACCATCACCATCTTTCCAAGTTTGAGACGAATCTGTATATGCAGTTAAATTAAAAGCATTAGTTTGAGATAAATCTTGATCATAAGTATCATAACTTTTTAATGTGTTATACTGAGTTTTATTAAACACAACAACAGACTGGCTATCATCTTGAGCAAAAAACCATTTTCCGTTAGATTTAACACTAAAAACATTTGGTGTAGTACTTCCATCTTTTAAAACTCTAACAGTACATGCATCATCAACACCACTAGTATTATTACCATCAATCATTGCAAAAGCAAGCTTTACTGGATAAACGCTAGAAATACTAATTTTTCTTATGCCACCACTATAACCCAAAAAATACGGGTTACTACTTAAAACATTTGAAGCACTAACACTAACTTCTCCAGTAGATATAAGATTCTCAGTGGAACTACTTTTATTACATACTCTGTTGTTTGAGGAATCAGTCGAACACTCAATATCGCTAAATGGATTATTTGAAACAAACTTATTCACATTTTCTGGAATTACTACTCCACCAGCAATCTTCACAAAACTATTATTCATCGCATAATTAGAATCATTTTGAGATTTATATGGCGAATCTGGATAGTCAGTAGCACATGTTGTTGTAGAATTATTTTCGTCGTAATTACATTTCCAATAATCATAGTTTATTTCTTGTTCAGGACCACTGTAGGTTCCATCTGAACTCAAAACACCACCAGCTGGTAAATCATTAATCATCAGGACTCCTCTTCTCAAGAAGTCAAATCTTGCTGCAATATTTTCGCTAATTCCAAATTCTCCAACTTGATAACTTGCAACACATGACGAAACATCACCATTATTACACCAACGACCACTAACAACTGGTTCCATATTGTCTGTTGAATTAAAATATGTTGCGCCTGAATCACTCGGAATCATTTGAATTTTTTTCGAACTAACAGCATCTGCGAAAGTCTTAGTTTTATCCAAAGCACTAAATAAAGATATAGAACCCAATACTTGGACATTAACAGTTTGAGATGAAGATATTGATATACCATATCCACCAACATCAGATTTTGGACTATTTGCAACCCAGTCAGTTTCAAAAGCACTTTCAGAAGTAAACGAATTAGTAAGACAATTCTCTATACATTGTTCTATACATAAGTTATATGATTTTTCTAAAGCGGTTTTTTCTAAAGCAATTGTTTCGGCGGAAGTATCCGATACATCAATATTACAATCAGTACCAGTATATGTAAACGAACTTAAACAAGAATTATCTATATCAATTAAACAATCTTTCATTGAACTACAGCTAGCACTATTTAGAGAAACATCACAAAGACCACCAAATGAAAATATAGTTGTTACAGGATTCATTAAACAATCAGCAACAGTTTCACTTCCACCTCCACCATTGTCATCATCTTTCCATTCACAAAGTCCATTTTTGGAATCTACTGTGATAAGATCCGTATCATATTCACCGAAATCATCAGCCTCAATACAATCACTTCCATCGCATGATGCTAACAAAATAGCAAACAAAAATAAGTAAAAGAATTTTTTGAAAAAATTGATATACATAAGTATCAAGATATATAATTACTTCTTGATAAGAATCATAATAATAAAAATAATAAATTGCAACTTGTTTTATAATTCATTTTATACATAATATAAAGAGGATAAAAGATATTGTTGCAAATAATTTTTTTCGAAATACCATCAAAACATAAATTAAAGATAATATCATAATGAAATTTGAAATAAAAGGCATATTTGTTAAGACACTATTGATTATTTTAGCAATAAGTTTCGTTCTATTTGGTATAATTAATTTCTTTAGCGGTGTTGGTAACAACAATATACTAAAGATTAATAAACAAAAAGTTAGCGCAAATCAATTTAGCAAATTTTTAACTGAAAAAAGAAGTCAATTATTTAATACAGATCTAAGTAATGAAGAAGTTGAATTTTTAAATTCAAAAAATTTCATAAGTTTATCATTAAGTGAATTTGCTAGTAATTTATTATTTCAAAATAAAATTGAAGAATTGAATCTTATTGAGCCTAAAAAGGTGGTAATTGAAGAAATATATAATAATTCAGACTTTAAAAATGAAAATGGTTCTTTTGATTTAGAATTATATAAAAAGATACTAAATGCAAATAATTTGACAGAAGACAAATATATTCAATATATATCTTTTTACAATAGCAAAAATAATCTAATACAATTACTAACACTTAAAAATCTCAATAATACCATAGTTCTAAACAAAATTTTTAATAATGAAAATAAATATATAACCTCAGATATTATAACTATAAAACCAGAAAATTTAGTCTCAAATTTAATAAAACCTTCAGACATACAAATCAAAGATTATTATAATGAAAATAAGAATAGTCTTACAATTCCAGAAACAAAAATTATTGCCTATACAGATATAGATCTGAGTAAATATAAATTAGAAGAAGCTAAAAACAAATTATCAAATTTGGAAGATTTAGTGTTATCAGCAAAAAATATAGATGAAATAATTAAAAAATTTAATAGCAAAAAAGAAACAATTGAATATGGCGAAAACAATAAAATAATTCCGGAAGATTTAAATAAGGAAGTTTTAGATTACAATGAAGGAACTTTTTCAGATTTAATATATAAAGATAAAAGTATTTACAGAATATATTATATCGAAAAAGTGATTCCAAAAAAATTCCTGTCACTAGAAGAAGCAACTCCTAATATTACAAAAATTCTAATGCAAAAAGAACAAAAAGAAAATGATCTTTTAGCTTTAGATAGGATAATGAAACAATTAAGAAACAACAATATTAGAATGGTTGTTTTAAGAAATGATTTAAAGTTAAAGAAAAATGTTACAATATATAAAAATAGTATAGAATACTCTGATGAATTTTTGAATGAATTATATAAAATTAACAAAATAGATACATTCACAAACCCAGTATTTGATAGAGAAAATAATGTTTATATAATAGGTTTTGTAAAAAGTATCAAAAATATATCAGATAATAATACAAATTTTATTCAATATAAAACGCTAAATAATACTTTGAACAGATCATATAAAAATTCCATAATGAAATTATTTGATAAATATTTATTTGACAGTAATAAAGTTATTGTTAATAATAAAATCTTAGAAAGATTACAATAAATTATTATAATCTTAATCATGAAATTGTCGTTGTAGCTCAAATGGATAGAGTAACTGCCTCCTAAGCGGTAGATGTGGGTTCAATTCCCACCGATGACACCATTAACAATAAATATAAAAACATATTAATTATTAATTTTATAGTTATTCGGTAGAATCCAAATGTAACAATTTATCATTTTTTAGTTGTTGAGAAATCTCATCAATTTGTTTTAATATTTTTTCAATCACTTTTGTATTATTATCCGAACTTAAATTTTGAATATCAATAAGCATTCTTTTTATAATACCTCCCATATAATTTTCTTTCAAAACTAAATCTTTTGAAGCTTGAAAATTTAAATCATAAGCCCAAGTTATATAAGATAAATATTGATCAAAATTTGTTTTTCTTCCAGACTTTCTGATTAATTTTTTATTTTTAAACTCTTCTAAACATTTATCCGTAATAAATAAATCATTACTCAAATTTAAAAAATATTTTTTATCACAATCTTGAAATAGTTTG
>JAQTXT010000054.1 GCA_028688645.1 Rickettsiales bacterium | reverse complement strand
TAAAGAAATTTTTTATTTAAACTTAAAGAAAAATAGATTTTGAAACTTTCTCATGAAAAATAAGAAAAGAAGAAGAACCGCAAATAACAAAGACTTTGAATCAGCTGCTGGGTCATCATTCCACCCAGAATAATCTCCACAAAATAATATTTAAGAAACTGCCGAGCATGGTAACTCGAATAAAAAATTAAAGCGATAAAAGTAATTGTCAGTGATGAGAAATACAGAAGATGAAACGGTTGGCGGGTAAATAAATTAATCAGCAGGGCTTCCTCAGCCGTACGAATTTTTGAAATTTGCAAACCCTTCCTTACACATGATATTCTTTCCGCATTTTGCTGTGAAATCAGTTACATTTGGATTATCAGTGTTACTTTTGATACTTTTTGTAGTATTGCTAATTTTCAATTACACAAAACCTCAAAACGACTTTACATGGAATTGTTCTTTATATCAGTTACAAAATAAATTTTTCCCAAAATTACGTTATAGCTTCTAATTTTGGAGAGTCATAATTAGTGGATTCTTTCATTCAAATATTGCACATTTTTGTTTAAATGTCTTTGGACTGCAACTTTATGGATATTTTGTTGAATGGTATTATGGAAAATTAAAACTTATTGTTTCACTCATCATTACTGTTATTGTTACACATTTTTTTGCTGCAGCTGTCAATCATTAATCTGTTTCAACGATGGCAAGTTCTTTGCTGTATTGTATAATTGCGATGAAAATCTGGTTTTTGTTTGAATACAGAAACTATAAACCTCTTTAGTTTAGAAAAATGTTAATTTTTGTCCTTCTCGGACTAATAACTGGAATCAATCTCATTCCGATTTTTGTCGTCAATAATGTTGATTTTACAGGCCATTTAGGTGGATTTATAGTAGGAGGATTGATGGGAACTTTCTTTCATTTTAGAAAAGAACAGGAAAATCTGTAAAGTGATCAGAAAAAATCATAATACCCTAAAGTATTCAAAGCATTAAAATGGGGTTCTTTAGTTCTGATTGCACTTTTTTTTGTTGCTTGTATTGCAGCAGTTTTCGCAACTGATACAGAGACTTTGTATGCAATGAACGGGAAGATAGATGAAAAATGTCGAAATTGAACAATTTCAATTTAATTTTTTTATATTAATTTTTTTTGATAATTCATTGATTTATTAACAATTTTTCATTAAAAGTATTTATTCCGATGTAGATTCTTATAAGAATTAAAATAGTCAAAAATAACGGTTTTAACTATTTTCGCTGTATTTTTGTAGCATTTAAGCATTTAAAAAACCAAAAGATAGAATTAAATTAAATAAAACATATAAATCACATTAATTTGAGTAACTCTCATCACAAATCAGTATCAATATCATTGTTTTAATCAGGATACATCTATCTTATTCTTTTTTTATCCATGTGGGATAATCCTATGGGCATGCCAATACCAGTTTTATTGTACGGAAATGGTTTTACAATCTCATTCGCTCTGAAATCATAATGCATTATTGAGCATGCATCATAATCAGTATAGATGAACCTTTTTTGATCTAATTTTTAATATTGCTTCAGGTCTTATTTCCATGGTTTTGATTTTCTTGTTCTATTTTTCTACAAATTTGTCCAATTGAACTAAAATCCAGAAGATGGAGTCTGATGCTAATGCTTAAAACCCAATACATGTCCAATCTAATGCAATGCATCAGACCAATGATCATCAGAAACCCAATTTAAACACATATTAAATCTAGTCTATGGGTCATTTTTATTATAACGCTAAAGACTATTACCTGGCCCTAACACATAGCATCCAGTATCCTAAGAAAATGTAATGCGAATATGAGCCTGTTCAATGTAATATATCTCATGAAATCGTATCCATATTCCTGATTATTACCATTAACGAAAACAATCACGAGTAACTTGCCTATTTTATGATGATCCATCAAGAAAATAATAATAAAGAATTTTTTGACCAGGAAGTTTTGATCGTTACCATAAAATTCCTTTCTAATATACTGCTCCCATTAATCCCTCTTACTAATTTTTAAAGATACATTAGCATTTTGACATTCTTTAATAGTAAGCAGATTCAGGGGTAAATGACCATAGCTGCCTATTGCTGTTCTTATCAAACGGTTTGCATATAACTAAGCTTCCATTCCCCAAACCATTATTTCCAGTTAACAATTCTAAATATCTATCATTATTTTTAGATTGACAATTTCTAATCCGATACCATCTTCCATGATCATGTTCAATTTACCATAATTGTTAGTTTGAATTGTAAGTTGATGTATTGTTTTTTCTCATTGATTTTGTAAATTAGCAACATTCTACAGGATGTGTCTTCCAATTTTAGTCGCAAACCCATTACAGACATTTGTTGTTTGTTCTTTTCTGCATGTTTGTTATTCTGTATCGTGAAGGACTGTCGGAGTCAGGTATAATTCGCCATACCTGATCAGATTCGAAATAGTTGTATTGCTGACTATATTAGCCTATCGTCAATGGTCGACATGAGACTTGCTTCTAAGCATACATTTTGTTCACTTAGTCCCACCACATGCCTCCACTAATTTTATCACCCCAAAATTATAAAAATCTATTGTCTTTGTTAGCACAATAGTTTAGAATCCTCCAATATGGAAAATTCAGGATATTTATTGGACCATTTGTGGCTGATATTTTCAAAGCATCGACAGAATATTATTTTGAAAATTCCAATTCTAAAGAATTTTATTGAGCTAAAGTTGCCGTTTTCATAAACTGTTAATTACCCATTGAAATGTATTGATGATTACTCTTTTGGACTCTGAATGAAATGAGAATAATAAAAAGTACCTAATATTTTTAATTTGTAGAATTAAATGGTAAATTCGTGTAATGTAAAAGATTATTTTTAAAGAGATTGATTTCATCTTTTCAATAAATGAAAAATTGAAGATAGTATATAAAATATGGCTTGTGAATGGAATAAATATACAAATTGAGATAAAATAAAAAATAATGCGTTCAGCTAACAAGACGGTTTATGTTGAGCCAAATTATTCACAAAATAGGAACCAGTTCCAACCTTATGGTAAAGAAATTTTCCAACAGTCATCATTAATGCAAAGTAGGCTGACTGGGGAGAGAGAATCGCAAAAAACTGAATAACCTGTAAAGAAGTATGTATCTGGTAATGCTATCAAATCGATCAACTAACAACTTTATCAAATAGTAAATTTAGATCCTCGTACTGCGTAGTCTCATCTCAGAAAGTCAGCAAAGAATGTTTATGACTTGATTGATAATGAACTGTTGCTCAATATCAAACATCTTTCTAATATGAAACTTCTCATGTACGATACCATTCTGATGTATATAGAAGAGTTTTCTTAGCATTAAAAAGATAAACATGATTGGAAACAGAAGTAGAAGGCGTTGTCAAATAGTATTGCAAAAAGTGTAAGTAGTTTGCAATAATATGATGTAGCATTGGATAATTATAACCTTACAATAAACAATAAATAACTTCAAAATCTTAAACAAACGATACCATTTGTACCCAAAGATAAGTCTAAAATACCAAAAACAAGCAGAACAGAACTCATTTAAGAGGAATTATCATCAAAAATTTAATCTACAAAACAATCTCTTTAAAATATACTTAAAAAAATTGAACATTACAGCAATTATCGACTGAGTGGAGAGGATATTATGAGACTAAAAAGATCAGTTGTCAATGTTTCTTAACTTAAACCAAGTTATTTTCTTAATTTACAATCCATGAATACCACACAGCCTTCAAAGAACTCAAGCCAACTTGAAAATTCAAGACCTCAAAGTCGATAAGGAAAGATAAGAACCTAAAGTTCATCAAAGATCAGAAACGATTAAAAAAGTAGATCATACAATGGAGGTTTTGGAGTTCAATAATAATCAAAAAGCTTTTCAATGAATTCTAAAGTATTAGACCTGGGTTCAGATGATGAAGGCAATAAAATTCTCATATAACAATTGTAACAAATAATTGAGAGAAAATAAAACAGAATCAAAGAACTTACGAAAGAATTATCAAAAAACTTAGCAGATCAAAGATAACTTGAAAAAACTATATAAAATTTTTAAGTTTAAATTCAATAGATCCAAAGTTAAAGAAAAAACTTTCATTTTGTTATTGAAAAACTACAATAATAAAATCTTAACTATCAACTAGAAATTAAGTAACTTAAAGATTCATAGATACTTAAAAATTAAGTTGATAACCTCAGCACTTCTCATCAATATGATTCTCCTCAATATTTTATGCTTAAACAGTTCGAAATAAGACAAAAAATCCACAAATTTACAATTCGAAAAGAATGTGATGTAATAATATAAAGCACACCAAATGCATAAAGCGAATCAACATTAAAAAATCTCAACAGTCTTTCAGGAGCTATTGCCTTCAATGACATCAGTGAAATTACTCCCAAAAGATTAAGCAAAAAGAATCTTTTACCTGTTTAAATTGAATAATCTTATATTTTATAAAGTAACGTCATAACGACTAGAAAAACTGTTGTATCTGACGCTCAATCAAAATAGAAAAGAAGAGATCAGTCCCAATCCAAATATCAAATGATTGGAGGAAGTCGGACACAAATGAAGACAAAAAAGTAAACAGATTCCTACAGTATGGTTGAAATGAGAGATAATTAGAGATAAAATTATCAAAAAATTTTATTTTTACAAGCTTTAACAATCTAACAAATGCTAAACGATATTTGAGAATTTAGAATACTTTACTATTTTTTTCATGTTATTGCCAAATTTTTTTTCAAATTTAAATATTTTATTAAATTCGAATGTGAATTTTTATAAATATTGACTGAATATAGCGAGGTATTATGTATTATTTATGTTTTAAAGTATATTTCCCTCTCAAATTAATTTTAATAGTAATAACAACAATGCCTATCGAAGTTGGATTTATTGAGGTCATTTATGGTCCTATGTTTTCAGGAAAGTCATCTGAAATGTTGAGAAAGGTTCGAAGATATCGTCATGCCAAAAAGGAGTGTCTTGTCATCAATTATATTAACGACAACAGATACTTTGAGGATGCTTGTATGTCCACTCATGACAAGTAACTTTTTTATAATTCAGAATGACATAAAAAGCCATTAAAACATCCAATCTTCAAGATATTGTTGAACACGCTAGAAAATTTGAAGTCATCGCAATTGATGAAGGACAGTTCTTCCCATAAATTGTCTAATTTTGTTAATTATTGGCCAATTAAGGCAAAATCATCATTGTTGCCGCATTGGATGGAACATTCCAAAGAAAAGCATTTGGAAATATCATTAATCTTTTACCAATTGCTTAAAAAGTTATGAAGCTTTCTGCTGTCTGTGTATATTGCACAAAAGAAGCTGCTTTTACATTGAGAACCATTGATTCACAAGAAATCGAATTAATTGGAGGTGAATAATCTTACAAACCAGTTTGCAGGAAATGTTATTTTGCTGAACAAGCTTGTTCTAAAAATTAACAAAATTCCAGATAAACAAGAGTCGTAGATTCAACCAACGATACTCCATCAAAATTTAATCCTGAAATCAAAGAGACCAGAAAACAAATTAATTGACAGACAGCTTTTTGATCATGTTTTTTACTTTATCTAAATAAAATTTCCATTTTTTTGTGAAAAATCTTGAAAAAAAAGAAAAAAAGAAAATCAAAGAAATTAATTACCTGCGTACTAAAAATTATTGTTAGTTTATCCATTACTTAATGAATCTGTGTGATTTCTTTCTTTCACTGACGGTTATATGGGATCAATGTCATTAGAAATTTAGTGAAGAACACTTTTGAGTCCTCTCAACTTTTATTCATATTTATTAAGTTAACTTTTTAACTGTTGTTCTCGACTTTGTCCTTTTTTTGGTGGGAATAACATTTCAAGATTTTTATCAATATTTGGGTTGCTATTCCTCAAATTATGGTAGTCAATTGATTTTTATTTTTCTCTTCCACTTGACTGCTTACTAGAATCAAAATGAACCTTCGTTGAGTTGTCTTATTCCTGAGTTCGATTGTAATTATAACCTCCTTTTGTTCTTTTTCTCATATTCATTGACAACAATAACTCACTAAAGCTTTCCTTTCTTTTGGTTTATTTGATTAACGGAAGCTTAACAGGTGAGCCTAAATCAATTTTTTATGCTGTGCTTTTCTTAGCACTTTGAATACTTTAATTAGCGACATCTTTTCGAATGTGTCGTTTTGTTGGTAGCAAGTTCTTAACCAGACGAATTTACTTTTCTTCAGCATTCATTATCTAGACAACTGAAATTGATTTTTTCTTATCTTCTTTCTTTTTACTTGAATTGCTTGATCTATTTCGACCACTCTGAAATGGTAATTTTTCTTTACTTTTTGATTTTTCTAATTTTTTGACAATTTACTGGTGAAGATGGATAACTAAATTGCAGGTTCCAACAATAGTTTATGCAAAATTTGTAAATTTGATGCATTTCAACGTAATTTATTATTTTTATCTCAATTCCTCCATTCTAAAATTCATAATTGAATTTCCATAAATTTCCTAATTAATTCCATCTCCAATCATCATTGTTATTTTAACTTTGAGAATTTATTAGACATCCACAGAGAAAGACAAGTTATCACTTGTTGAAGAAGGTATAAAGCTTAGTTATTGAAATGTAGGCTACAAAATTAGAACTTTTTTTATTCTATTTACTTACACAATACAAAAAACTTCACTCTTTCGATCGTATTTATAACTGAGGAAATATGAGCTTAAAGTCAATGTATTCAATGACAGTTTCAAATCAGCTACTTTTAACAGTGGTAATGCTTATGGTAAAAAAGTAGACTTTACGAATGTTAAAGGAATGTACTTTGTAATAAGGCAATTTACAGAACCAAGTCTTTCCTGATTTTTATAAAACTCAATTTCATAGGGATTTTTACCAATTTTTATATCAGTCGAGTTTAATACAGCAATTCCAATAAAATCTTAAGAGGACTATTGACCATATTTACTTTTCAACATAAAATAAATTGTTTATTAAGGTTTTGGGTTGAGAGAAACTGGAGTGTGATAAATTAATGGTTATTCCTCAAAGAAATTTATGTTAGAAAGTTTATTGATAGTTTTTTGGTCATTTTCTGTTTTTATAGTTACTGAAGTTTACTCATCATTATCATAACAGATTGATACTTGTTAAATAAGTAATGATCCTGTGCTTTTCTTCTTCATACACTCTCTCCAAAATTAATCATGTTGAGGACTGGTGGCACCCTTTGATTTTTGAATGTTGAATTTTATCAAACCCAAAGATTTTTTTGGATCATTGAAATCAATTATTTTTTGTTTGTGTTTTAAAAGTTGGCAATAATTAAGTTATTATGCAAATATATTGATTTTGGAAAAAATGGAATCATTTTTTTAAATTCTTACTTCAATAAGATCTTGAGGAGTTTTACAAACAATCCATATAGATTTTTTTATTTTTATCATTTTATTATTACCAAGTTCATCATTGATCTAAAAAATCTTATTATTACATAAAATTTTTATCTTACTTCCAATAAAGTCACTTGGTACATCAAATTTTAGCTAAAATTATGAGAGTAAAATTTATATTGAATGTAACAGCAAGTAATGAACTTGTAAAGGAATGCAATCGTCAACGATTAATTGAGCATTAAATACAACTTTTCCTGCGCTTGCTCCTGTGTTTGTGAAAAGTGGGATTTCTTGCATGTTATTTTTAATTTAATCAAAAGTTAGATTTTTAGATTGAGAAAATAGTTTTGCGTTTCTGTATTGAGAAATTTGAAATGTTTAAGGAAGATAAATTAAACAATTGCCATTTTAGACAGGAATATCGAATTGATTTTTTGAAGTTGTTATTTTGAAAAAGCATGCCCCAAATTATCCTCTTTTTTGTGAGGTTTATTATCTAAGTTTTATGTTCTACAAGATTAAGTAATGTTGAGTGACTTTATTGATCATTTGATTTCGAAAAATAAGATCTTTTTAGTCACATATTTCGACGGTAAATGTAATGATTTAATTTTTTCTTGCTTCAAATTTTTTTTTGATAATTGATTTGGTTTTTAATTAAGACAATGAAACTTAATGATCAAACACAATAATGTGACTTTCCCATCTTTGAAGAGAAATGAACTCGACAGTTGAACCTTGCAAAGGTATGATCATATCATTTTTTATTTATAACGTCAGTTCATCATCAAAGACCGAAGTGAAGTAAAGTCTTTAGTTGAAAGTTACTGAATAATACGCATCAACGGTTGGATTCTGATGGAGAATTTCCAGTTATTGAAATCGAATTCGCAGCCATTTTGGAGAGTTCATTGACTTAAAACTTATTATTAATAATCATTTTAATTTTATAATCCTTTCCTTTCATTTACCTTAATATTGTTTTTATTTACTTTGATCGTTTATATTCTTACTATTTTGTTATTTTCAAAGCAAAAATTCTTAATTATCCTCCTTAAATATTATTTTTTTGTGTATTTAAAGAATATTAATAATTGAGGCAAATGATAAAATTTAAGCTGTTTTGATTTTTAAAAAGCAGATTGAATTAAGAAAAATCATAGTAAAAAAGGAATTTATGTTTTTTATTCGAATTTATTCACTTTCGCTTTATAAGCTGTTCTATTTCTGCATGAGTTTTGTCTCTAAGTTCATGCTACAGTAACTTTTTTAACTCGACCATAGGAATAGGTTTTGTCAGACCCAAAAGTTCCATTGCCCTCCTCTTTTTTATAAACTTTCCTTTGATTCGTAGTCTTTACTCTGCTACTTTTTGACGGCAATTATAACAAATTTTACGATTCCAAGTTTTACTTCTTCTTTTTTCCAGATAACGTTAAACTTTTAGTCTTCTTACACTTTTTACATCGGCACTGTCCCTTACCATAAGAAGACCTTTGAAATATTCCAAAGGTATTTATCGATCTCTAAAGATTTGTTCAAGTTCTGGTGGTAAATAATTAGTTGGCTGATATTTTTTCAAAATTAGATCGGTTTCGTAACTTTATTAATAACTTTCAGAAGGTTGGTCAACTTATTGTTTCTCTTAAGCTTCACTTTCACTCACTATTTCTCCGATTTAGATTGCTTTGACTCCTGCTTGTTAGAGTCTTTTTTTTTATTTTTCGTCATACTTAAAAATTTCTCGGGTATGGATAAAAATTTTAGGTTCAAAAACCATATTGGAACTGAGAAGTTCGAGAGAATTCTTTAATTATTTACGATCAAAATGCGCAGAGTCCTAAATAACGATAAATTCTTACTTTTAAGATGTTTGCAAATTCAAAAGATGACTTTCTGGCAGCGTTTGGAAAAAGATTTGAAACACCAAACTCTCGAAGGTTATGTTCCATTGAGAGAGAAGAGAGAGATTAAAATTAAGCTTTTTGTTCTTGGTTGCTCATGGTAAATTTAAAAATTTATTTATGGCATAAAACAATCAAAAGAGATTTATATTCAAACAATCATCAAAATTCATAAAAAAAGCAGAAAAAATGTAAAAATTTACAATCTTTTTACCCATGAGACAGATATTATTTTAATTTCTATCCTTTTATAGGTACTTCCATAAATTTATTT
>JAQTXT010000053.1:4829-9675 GCA_028688645.1 Rickettsiales bacterium | reverse complement strand
TAAAAGATATTTTGGGACAATTAGTAAAATAATTTTTCAACTTTTAAGTATCCAACAACTCTATTAAATATAATAGAGTTGTTTATTTTATAAGTAGTTTACATAAAAGAATTTAAAAAAATTTAATTTTTTGTTATAACAGTATTATAGCACACAATATTTAATTTTCTTTTTCTAAACAAGCAAATCTAATTAAAGAGTTTGGTAGAAATTTCCATATAAAAATAACAACGAATATGTTAATTATTGCAAGAAATAAAAATATATCAACAATACAAAAACCATATTTCAAGATAAACGAAATTGATAATACTGAAGCTACTATAAACATGGAATCCATAACATTTAATCCCGCTATAATCATTGGACAATTAGTTTTACCACTTTCTTTTTGTATTATAGAATATAATGGAACAATATACAAACCGCCACATATTGAAATTCCAAGTAAATCAAAAATAATTCTTATATTGTTTAAATTTGATAAGAACTCTTTTAAACCAATTAATTTCATCTCATGAATTACACATACCCCAGATAAATAAAGATCAAAACTAAAAATACTTATTCCTAATGCTGCTATTGGAACATAAGTAGCACAAATAGAACCTTTTAATATTTTACTACATAACAAAGAGCCTAAACCTACCCCAATTGAGAATATTGAAAAAAATAAAATCACTATTTCTTGATTTCCTCCAATTGTAAATTTTACAAAATTAGGAAATTGAGATATAAAAGTTGTACCAATAAACCAAAACCAAGAAACACCAAATGCGGATAAAAATATTAATTTTTTCTCTGTTAATATTTTAAGCAAAGTATAAGTATTACTAAATATATTATAATTAATTTTAAGTTTTTCTTTATGAATTTTCATAATTGTAATAAATTTAGAAGATATATATCCAAAAATAGCTACTAATATTAATATTAGCGAAACTATGTATATTCCTCCATTTAGCAAAATACAAAAACCACCAATTATTGTTCCCAAAAGAATTGATAAAAATGTAGCCGAACTTACTAAAGCATTACCATTAACTAATTCTTCACTTTTTAACTGTTCCGGTAATATTGAATATTTTAATGGGCCAAAAAAGGTAGACTGCAGACCCATCAAAAACAATATAATCATTAATATTATGATACTTTTAAAATAAAAACCCACAATTACAAAAGACATCAATATTATTTCTATAGATTTCACTATTTTTGTTAATCTTGATTTTTCATATTTTTCCGAATATTGCCCAGCCAAACCAGAAAACAAGAAAAAAGGAAGTATAAAAATACCTACCGCAATAGTTATAATAATTTTTGAATTTATTATCCCAATTTCTTGCGATATTTTATAAGTTATAAGCATTATAACGGCATTTTTAAAAATATTATCATTCAACGCACCAAAAAATTGAGTTAAAAATATTGGCAAAAATCTTCTTGTTTTTAATAGTGAAAATTGATTTGACATATTTTTGATAAAATTTTTAACTCTAAAACAGTAAAATAAATCCATATAATCAATATATTTATTCAAATTAAATATATTTGTCTACTAAAATATTTTTAGTTAATGTATTATTAACAATCTTGATGAGGATATAGATTATTAAAAATAATTAAATTTAATATTTTTATTGTATTATTATTTTTAGTTTGTAATCTCTAATCATGTATTATTATTGTATTGTTTATGATAAACTATTCAGATGATCCATTTTTGAAATTAAAAGAAATTTCTCCATTTTACTGTAAATTATATAATTTTTCAGTTTTTATGACATATATTGGATTTATAATTATCAGTTGGTATTTTATAAATTTAGCCTATACAATTAACACTCCATCTTACGATATTTTGTGTTTTGGCTGTAATTTATTTTCTCATTTAACTAATGTATGCCTATTGTTAATTTGGTTATTTTTTCTATATTTTTACATTTTAAATGAAATAAGATTTAGATTTGCACATTATTCTGGAAGAAAAAATGAAAAATCTGTAAAAGTAAACAATTCATTTTTTATTTTAGGTTCTGTTTTTTTGACAGTTATTACACTTTTTATAATATTATAGGGTAGAAAATCATGATGAGTGAAGATAAAAAAGCATTAACATTATCAAGACACGGAATTTCTGGACTTGTACTTTTACCATTATTAACATGGTTTTTAATATCATTCTTTTATATAATTTCAGATCCAGTAGGCTATTTACCGATATTCTTTTATTCTCCGATAAATGCTATTTTTGGAATGTTTTTTGTGGTTATAGTTTTATACCACCTAGATTTTGATGTTAAATATATTGTTGAACATAGTAAAATCGGACAAAATGCAAAAAATTTATTTATGTTATTCTTTGATTTCTTGTCAATAATAATAACTGTTTCAGCGGTTTTATCTATATTACAATTACATTTTATGGGGATATTCATTGCGTAAAAGTGATGACTTTTTAAATTGTTCTACTGAGCTCTCTTATATTAGAGAGCTTTATGCTAATGAAGATATATTATTAAAAGATATAAGAAATGAGTGTTCTTTAGATAACAAAGCTATTACAATAAATCCGGAAGAAGGCAAACTTTTACAGTTATTAATAAAAATAGCTAATGTAAAAAATATCATAGAAGTTGGAACTCTATATGGATATTCAACAGTTTGGTTTGCAAGAGCATTAACACCTGATGGTAATATTTGGACAATAGATAAAGATAATTCTGATATTGCACAAAAATATTTCAAAAAATTAGAAAATAATCTAAATAAAAAAATTAATGTTATTAGTGGTGATGCTATTGCAGAATTAAATAAAATGGTTTCAAAAAAAACCCGATGTGATATGATTTTCATTGATGCAGATAAATCTGGTTATCCAGAATATTTAAAATTATCTGAAAAATTAGTTAAAAAAGGCGGATTAATAGTTGCTGATAATACATTTTTATCAAGTAATGTTTATAAAGATTATTTAAGTGAAAGAATAACATTAAAAGCACAAAAAGGAATGAAATTATTTAATAAAATGCTTGCTGACAATTCAAAATACCATGCAATAATGTTAAATACAAAGGAAGGATTGAGTATAGCTATAAAGTTATTTTAACCTTAATTTTTTTATAATCTAAAAATCAAAATAGTGTCAGATTTTATTCTGACACTATTTTTAAATTTTCAAAATTAATTGCTAATTATTTTTTATATTTAGCTTTAATTTCTTCTTCTACACTTGCTGGAACTCTCTCATATTTTGCAAATATCATTGTAAATTGAGCCCTACCCTGTGATAAAGATCTTAAAGTGTTAACATAACCAAACATATTAGCTAATGGAACAAACGCTTTAACAACTTTTACACCATCTCTATCGTCAAGATTTGAAATTTGTCCTCTTCTTGAGTTGATATCGCCAATAATATCTCCCATATATTCTTCTGGAGTAACGACCTCAACAGACATTATAGGTTCAAGAATTGTAGCACCACCCTTTTCCATCATTTCTCTAAAAGCATATTTAGCAGCGATTTCAAAAGCTAAAACTGATGAATCGACATCGTGATATGCACCATCATATAAGTCAGCTTGAAAATCAACAACTGGATAACCAGCTAAAATACCAGTATTCTTTGCTAAATTCAAACCTTTTTCAACACCTGGAATAAATTCTTTTGGAATTCTTCCACCAACAACACTGTTGATAAATTTGAAATCGCTTGGATCTTCTTCTGTTTTAGCTTTTGGAGCAAATTTAATATTAACTTTAGCGAATTGTCCAGCTCCTCCTGATTGTTTTTTATGAACATATTCTAAATCAACTGGTTTAGTAATTGTTTCTCTATAAGCAACTTGTGGAGCACCAATGTTAGCATCTACGCCAAATTCTCTCTTCATTCTGTCAATAATAATTTCAAGATGCAATTCACCCATACCTTTCAATATAGTTTGTCCTGACTCTTGGTTTGTTTCAACTCTTAATGAAGGATCTTCAGCTAGCAATCTAGCTAATGCCATTCCCATTTTTTCTTGATCAACTTGTGTCTTTGGTTCGACAGAAACTTCAATAACTGGTTCTGGGAAATCCATTTTTTCTAAAATAACTGGAAAGCTTGGATCAGCCAAAGTTTCACCAGTAGTAGTATATTTCAAACCAGCTAAAGCAACTATATCACCAGCATAAATTTCCTTAATATCTTCTCTATTATTAGCATGCATTAAAAGAATTCTTCCAGCTCTTTCTTTTTTATCTCTAATAGTATTTAACACTGTATCACCAGCTGTTAAAGTACCAGAATAAACTCTAATAAATGTAATATATCCAACAAACGGATCATTTGCAATTTTAAATGCCAATGCAGAGAATTTTGAATCATTACAATTAATCAAAAGTTCTTTATCATCTAAATGTCCATGAACACCAGGTAAATCAGCTGGATTTGGTAAATAATCAACTACCGCATCGAGCAATGTTTGAACACCTTTATTTTTAAATGCTGAACCGCAAAGAACTGGGACAAAATGGAACGCGATAGTTCCTTTTCTGATACATTTTTTAATGTCTTCTTTACTTATTTCTTCACCATTTAGATATTTTTCCATCAAAACATTATCTTCTTCAACAGCGGTTTCAACCATTTTTTCTCTATATTCTTTAGATTTTTCAACCATATCAGCTGGAATATCCACCATACTATAATGACTACCTTTTTCTCCATCCCAAACCAAATATTTCATTTCTATCAAATCAATGATACCTTCAAACGATTCTCCACTTCCAACAGGTAATTGTATAACCAAAGGAACAGCTTTCAATCTGTCAATAATCATTTGAACACATCTGTAAAAAT
>JAQTXT010000053.1:0-4819 GCA_028688645.1 Rickettsiales bacterium | reverse complement strand
GTTCTATCCATTTTATTACAAAAACAAATTCTAGGAACTTTATATTTTGTAGCTTGTCTCCAAACACATTCTGATTGAGGTTCAACACCAGCAACACCATCAAATACTGTAACAGCACCATCAAGCACTTTAAGAGACCTTTCAACTTCAATTGTAAAGTCAACATGTCCAGGAGTATCAATTAAGTTAATTCTATGTCCTTTCCAGAAACAAGTTGTAGCTGCAGAAGTAATTGTAATACCTCTTTCTTGTTCTTGAACCATCCAATCCATAGTTGCAGCTCCATCGTGAACTTCTCCTATTTTATGAGTTTTACCCGTATAGAATAAAATTCTTTCACTAGTTGTTGTTTTTCCAGCATCAATGTGTGCCATAATTCCAATATTTCTATATTTTTCAATAGGACAATCCCGGGCCATTTTTTTCTTCTCTTTTATTAATAATAATTAATGGTATAATAAAACCACAATGCTGATATTCTATACATAAAATTTTAAAAATAAAGTATTTTATCAATTAATGATCTTTTTATGAATTTTATACATAAAATTTTTAATTAAGGTTTCATCTTTTTCATTATTTAAAAAATTAGCATTAGATTTTATATTTAATTCTTTTAAAAGAATATTAGGCAAATTTGTGTAATCAATATTTGAAATATCTATTTTTGACTTATTTCCATTTAATATTATAAAATATAACTTTTCTTTATTTTGATCTACCAATCTGTTTAGAGAACTCATTGAAAATTGTATATGATCCGGCAAAATAACAACTAAAGTATTTTCAAAATTTTTCTGTTTTTTTAAAAACTTTACAAAATCTTGTACCAAAAAATCATCACACTCAACCGCATTTAAAATTTTACTATTAGTACTATTCTTACATCTTTTATCATATATTCCAGTCGGACTATGTGTCGATGTTGTTAAGATTGTTAAATTAAATGGTTTATTTTTCTTAGATAATTTAACATATTCTTTTTTTGCTATATCAAAAACATCATAATCCGCAACACCCCAATCTACTAATTCATTTTTTAACAATGGATTTTTTCCAACTAAACTGTTTTTATCTTCAACAACATCATATTCATGAGATAGTAAATAATTTCCCTTGTTAAATAATTTTTTTTCAGCACCGCCTATAAAAACTTGTTTATATTTCGCTTTATTTAAAATATCAGAAACACAAACTAGTTGAGTATTATTAATATTTCTATAAGGATTATCTATTAAAAAATATGAATTAAATTGAACACCGCATTGAGTACAAATAATACCCGGAACAGTTCCCCAACAGCCTTTTAATTGTTCCATATTATTATAAAATTTATTTTTTAAAGCTAAATTTTGTAAATTTTTAGAATATCCTTTCACATAATCGTCCGTAAGAAAACTTTGATCAAAAGACTCTAAATATATTAAAACCAAATTTTTATATTTTTCTTTGGATTTAAATACCTTTAAATTATCTTTAGTTATATAATCTTGGCCTTTTACTGATTTAAAAATTTCCTGATAAGTCTTATCTTTAAAATTATAATACGACATTCCATACTCAATCAATAGAACATGAAAAATATCATAGATAAAACCATTAGGCAAAATTAAAATTAAAAGACAAATAGTAGTAATAAATTTTCTAAATTTTTTAATATGAATTTTTTTCAAAATCAAATATGAAATAATAAGTGAAATAATAAAAAATAGAATAGAATAATACAAAAACATAATTTTTGTAGCTATAGCTAGATGAAATATTTCAATATTCATTAAAAAAAATAGAAAATATTCATCTAAACTTCTTCTAATAAAAGAAATCGATAACATTTCTAAAATAACTATAACCGAAATACAAAAAGCGATTAGAAAATTTTTATATTTTTTATCACTTCCAACAAAAAATAGAAGGACGATAAGAGATAAAAAACTTAAAATATCAAATAATATATTATAATTTATTTCCCCAAACATTTTTTGCCTCTATCCAACCAGTTTTATTATTTTTCTCAACTTTACACCACACATCATCACATTTATTGAATTTTAAGACAACATTCTCTTCTAATCTAAAAATTGGATTAGAATTTATAGTATCTTTTTTATACATAATTTGAGTTCCATTCGTAACAATTAATGTTCTCTTTTTACTTGTTAAATTTTTATTTAACCACCCCTCAAAACCATCTCTATCTTGAACTTTATACCAGTTATCATACTCACCTAAAACTTTTAAAGGCATATCTTTTATTTGATAAATTGCTTTAATTGGATATTCACCACCAGGACCACTTCTTAAATTTACCTCATTAGATCTCAGAGAAACAAAAAATGAACCACTGAATTCAAAAGCAAAACAATTAAAAGACACTAGTAAAAATGCTATAACTTTAATTATTTTCATATTTTAATCCTCATAAAACAATAACAATATCAAATAATATTTAATAAAAATATTTATTCAAGATTTTTATTAAATCTAATTTAAAAAACAAAATAATTAAATTAAATAAACATCAAATCTCGTAACACTACCATTTATCTCAAAACTTGGTTTTTTGTCTAATAAATAAGATGATTTTTTCATTCTTTTCACAACAACTCTTTTTACATTTTGTTTTAATGCCAACTCAAATAATCGTCTGCTGTCAATATCATCACCAACAATTTCTCTAAAAATTTGCATATCTTTTTTAACAAGTCTACTTTTATTTGTTTTGGGAAACATTGGATCTACATAAATAACATCGAATTCATCCTTTAAATTTTGCAAATAATCTATCGAATTCTCATTAACAAGTCTTAAATTACTAATAATATTTTTTAGTGAAGAATTTAACGCAGCATTTTCTATAGCATTATTTAAAAGTAAATATATTACAGGATTTCTCTCCAACATTACAACTTTACAACCAAAATTTGCCAATATAAAAGAATCCCTTCCAAGACCAGCTGTTGTATCTAAAACCCTAGGTTTATAGTCATTCTTAATACCAATTGCCTTAATAATTTCTTGGTTTTTTTGATCTTTTCTTCTTAATAATTCTTTATTTAGAAAATCAATAGAAAAAGGCAACCAGTTTTCATGAATTTTTGATTTTAAAAATAATCTACCATTTTCCAAAAATAATGAAAAATTCATATTAATTTTATTAAAATCCTCAATATTTTTTAACAATATTACAACTCCATAACACAGAATAAATTTCGTAAACTATTATCAATTGTTAAGATACCAAAATTCGTTTAAACCCTCAGCGGTTAGATCAGGACAATATTCATCAATAAATTTTAAATCATGAACAAAAACAACTGACAAACCACCAGTAATACATATCTTAAAATTTATATCCTTATATTCATTTTTAATCTGTTGCACTATTTCTTTAATAGTTCCGATATAGCCATAATATAATCCGCTTTGTATCAAAACTTTAGTATTTAATCCTAAAATTTTATGAGGTTTTTTTATTTCTATTTCAGGCAATTGAGAACAAAATTTATGTAACATTGCACTACCTAATTTAGCACCAGGTGCAATTACGCTGCCAACATACTCACCGTCCTTTACTGCAACATCAAATGTTGTAGCAGTTCCCATATCTATCACTATAAAATTTTCTTTAAGTCTTTTTTTACCAGCAATAATATTCATTAAAATATCTTGTCCTATTTCATCTTCAAACTCTTTTTTATATTCTACATTGAGCTTAACATTATTATCACCAACTTTTAAAATCTTTTTATTTAAAAACTTCAAAGCTTCTAAAAAATCGTTATCAATTTCTGGAACAACAGAAGAGAAAGCAATACCTTCAATGATATTGTAATCAAATTCATCCACTTTCATCAACTGTTTAATAATTATTTCATACTCTTCCTTGGAACCAGATTTGTTGGTAAGAATTCTCCACTTCTTAAAAACATGTTCACCACTAAAAATAGTCAAAACTATATTTGAATTTCCGATATCTACAGTAAGTATCATTTTAAAAACATTTTACAAAACATTATAGTTTTAAAAGAAAAAAATAAAAAGTAAAATGAAACTTGTAAATAAATTAGTAAAAAAAATTAACTAGGATATAAACTAAAATTTATATTTCACTTTATAAATTCTACAGAACCTCATGCGTTTTGAAAAACTCTTCAACAAAATCTATATTTTCTTGCGGAATATAATCTTTCCATGAGCTATCACCAACCCTAATCATATCTCTTACCTCAGTTCCAGATATTTTTAGTTTTCCTTCTTGTTTTAATCTATCCAAAATTTCTATTTTAAAATATCCCTTATCAAACCAATCACCCTCTTCTTTTCCACCACAATAAAAAGCCTCTGGTTCTCCAAAACACTTACTTTTTTCTCTCAAATTCAAAACAATATAATCGTACCATTTATTATCGTTCGGTATATCATTAACTGCAAAAATATTCAAATTTTTTATTTTGCCGTATACATTATTAATCATAAAAATTCTTTCTTCAGCTGTAAATGGATTTTTTGCAGTCCTACTTTCTTGGGCAAGCCCCAAAACAATTGTTTCATATGTGGATTCTTTCAGCATTTTGTCAACCAATGATTTATGTCCATTATGAAAAGGTTGGAATCTGGAAACTAGAAAACTGTGTCTATACTTAACCATATTAAATTCTAATATAAAAGCCCGCAATCATAAAGATTGTTATAATTATTTTAAGCCATTTCTAGCTATATCCTTTATTTCTTCATATTTTTTATATTCTTTTGCTAAAGTTGTATCCAAGGGATATGTCGCATCAGTACATAATGTATATTTTAAGTTATTTTCTTCAAA
>JAQTXT010000052.1 GCA_028688645.1 Rickettsiales bacterium | reverse complement strand
AGTTTGATTAGCGCTCTTGATACTGGAAGTAGTTTTGAAGGTATGGGAGCTAGCAGAGAAGTTACATTTTCTACTTTTGCAGAACCAACTTTATTTATTTTATTTGCAATAATAGCATCTTTATCGGGTCTTAATTCATTTGAGGGTTTTGCTAATATTTGGGAAATTAATAATATAGGAAATCTAATAACAATTGGAAGTGTTATAATTTTGTTTGTTATAATTTTGTTGGAAGGATGTAGAATTCCTATTGACGATCCAAACACTCATTTAGAATTAACAATGATTCATGAAGTTATGATACTGGACAATTCAGGTATAGATTTAGGAATTATGAGCTATATTGCATATTTAAAAATGTTTATATTTAGCTGCTTAATTACAACATTGCTAATACCATCTGATCTAACCTTACTACAATTTTCTTGTTTTTTTATTGGAACAATTTGTGCCATTGCAGTTATAATTGGAACATTAGAATCTTCAATAGCAAGATTGCGTATGGAATATATTCCGCGTTTTATTTTTATTATAACCTATATAGCTTTAATTTTGTTAGCAATAGAAGTTTTAGGAAATTACACAAAAGGGGTTTTTTAAATGTTTTGGATTGTAACTTTATTTATAATAAATTTACTATGTGCTTCAATAACAAGGAGTACAGAGGGATATATAAAAATATTATCGGTACAAGGTTTTCTGTTATTTTTGGTCGCGATATTTAATTATAAATATTTATTCACAAACGAACAATTTTTACCATTTTGTTTTTTAGCAATAGAGACACTTTTTTTCAAGGCAATTGCTATTCCTTTGTATTTGAATTACAGTTTAAAAAAAACAGATATGTATCATGATAAAGAAAAACAAGGCAAGCGATTTCTTTCTCTCTTTATAGTAACTTGTATAATCATAATAGCATTTGTTCTTACAAACAGCCCAGAAATTTTAGGGAAAAAAATAATTCCTTTGTATTTCGGTACATCTATTGCAACGATTTTAACTGGTTTTTGGTTAATAGTACTTTATAAAAAATTAGTTTATCATATGATAGGATATATTGTTATAGAAAATGGTATTCTTCTTTTATCAATGTCTATAGAAAAAGAGATGCCATTAATAGTTAATTTTGGTGTACTTTTAGATGTATTAGTTTCAATAATTATTCTTGTCTTTTTTCTCGTTGAAACTAATAAAGTTTTTCAAACCGTTAATGTGAAATATTTAACAAATTCTAGGGAATGATTGTATGATTGAATTAATTTTATTATTGCCAATAATTGCAAGTCTTTTTTTAGTTTTAACACCATCTAAGATATTTAGTTCCATAATATTAAAATCTTATGGAATAGTTCACTTATTTTGTACAATAAACATTGTTTTTTTTCCACAAAAAATGCTAATTCCATTTTCTTTTTTTGATGGTATGGCAATTTATTTTCAAGTTGATCCTCTAAATAAAATTTTTCTACTTGTATTATCAACTTTATTTGCTGGTGTTGTTGTATATAATGATTGGTTTTTACGAACAAAAGAACTTGATAAAAAAAGAGAATCTTATTACACTATAATGTTGTTGATGTTTATTTTTTCAATGACTGGAGCTACTTTAAGCAACCACCTTGGAATGTCTTGGGTATTCATTGAAGCAACAACACTTTCAACTACTTTCGCTATTTATTTTTCAAAAACAAAAAATGCTTTACTAGCGACATGGAAATATATTTTTTTATGTTCTATAGGAATTTCTTTAGCTTTAATTGGTATAAATTTATTATTAATAGGATTTCCAGAAAGCGTAAATCTACATAATAATTCACTTTTCTTTCAACATCTTTATGATATAGCTCCGCAAATATCACCATTTTGGTTACAAGTTTCTTTTGTATTTATTTTAATAGGAATAGGCACTAAAGTTGGATTATTTCCTTTATATGCTTGGTTGCCAGATGCACATTCAGAATCTCCTTCACCCGTATCAGCACTGTTATCAGGGGCTTTATTAAACACCGCACTTTTATTAATATTGCGTATGTATAAAGTAATTGAAATTGCAAACCTTACTCACTATATAAATACATTAATGTTAATTATAGGATTTGCATCGATATTAATTTCTGCAATCAATATCTTGCGTGTTAACAATTATAAACGCTTATTAGCATATTCTTCAATTGAGAATATGGGAATAATTCTTATAGGAGTTGCCGCAGGAGGAGTTGGAATATTTGCAGCAATGCTACATTTAGTTTCCCATTCTTTGTTAAAATCTGCTTTTTTTCTCACTTCTGGAAATATTTTGCATTTATACAAAACAAAAAATATCAGTGAAGTAAATAGTCTTATCAGAGTAAATAAAACCACAGGTTTGTTATGGATTTCTTGTTTTATTGGTATTGTAGGTTTACCACCTTCACCAATTTTTATAAGCGAATGGAAAATAATATCTGTATTATGGGAAAAGGGATATGTATTTCAAGTATTAGCATTTACTGGACTTTTAACAATTATCTTATTTGGATTTGCAAATAAAATATTAAAAATGTGTTTTGGACCCTTAAAAGTAAAAATTGATATCAAAGAAAGTAAATTTCATATTACAGAACATATTACACAAATTATTTTCGTATTAACTGCATTTTCTTTAGGTGTATATATGCCAAAATTTATTTATACATTATTAATAAATGCATCATTATTTTTGCAGGAGGTCTAATGGCTAATTGGATAAAAACAAAAAATAATCAGACTATACCATTACAAGATATTCCTCTAATGGATATATCTGATTTAAGAAAAAACAGTTTAAAAGAACTGCATGACGGAAAAAGAATCGTAGCTTTTTTCGGTCAAAAAATAGGACAAGAAGATAATTATCAAGTTCAACTTTTTATAGTTCTTGGAGACGATAAAAATCAAGAGTTATTAGTAGCTTCTTCTATTTTTAAGAAGGGAGAAAATTCATATTTATCTTTTACAAAAGATTCAACTGCATTTCACATTTATGAAAGAGAATTTTTTGAAGATTTTAACATTATGCCATTGGAACACCCTTGGTTAAAACCTGTTCGTTTTAGTGGAAATAGTGGTGAAGAAAGAGAAAAAATGGAATATTATCCTTTTTTAAAAATGTCAGGACATGAAATTCATGAAGTTGGTGTAGGTCCTATACATGCTGGTATAATAGAACCGAATCACTTTAGATTTTTATGTAATGGAGAAAAAGTTTATCACCTCGAAATGCACCTTGGTTATCAACATAGAGGAGTTGAAAATTTATTTGTTCAGAAAAATACTGAACATTTTAAACAACACTTAGCCGAAAGTGTAGTTGGTGATAGCACTATAGCTTATGCATTATCATATGCAAATGCTATGGAATCTCTAAATAATTTAAGTATTTCAAAAAAAGCTTCAATAATTAGAAGTATCGCACTAGAACTTGAAAGAGCGGCCGTGCATATAGGTAATTTAGGAGATTTAGCGGGAGATGTGGCATATTTAATAGGACAAAATATCTATGCTGGACTTAGAACATTAATAATCAATACTTCTTTAGAGATTTGTGGAAGTCGTTTCGGAAAAAATTTAGTTCGTGTTGGCGGAGTTGCCACGGATATTACAAAAGAAAAAGCTGACAAAATTAGAAAGAATGTTACCAAAGTTTTAAATGATATAGCAATGCTAACGGATATGATGTTGAATTCCGATAGCGTCTTATCTCGTTTTGAAAAAACTGGTTCACTTTCAGCTGGAGAAGCTGTAGAATTAGGAGTTGTTGGAATGGCAGCTCGTATGGCAGGAGTTCCAATTGATTCAAGAGTGAACTATCCTTTTTCTGCTTATACATTTTTGCCTATTAAAAAAGAAATTAAAACAGAAATTGCTGGTAATGTTTTAGCAAGAGCAAAATTAAGATATTCTGAAATAATTGAATCTTTACAAATAGTTTTAAAATTAACAGATGAACTTTTTAAAGATTCATACAGCAAAGATGAACTACTTATTACAAAAGAAACAAAATTAGCAAAAGAAAGTTTTGTTGTTTCAATAGTTGAAGGTTGGAGAGGAGAAGTTGTACATACAGTAATCACAGATAATAAAGGTGAATTAGCACGATATAAAATAAAAGACCCTTCTTTTAATAACTGGTTTGCCTTGACTAAAGTTATGCGAAATAGAAATATATCAGATTTTCCTCTTTACAATAAAAGTTTCAATCTTTCATGTTGTGGGAATGATTTATAAATGATTATTTTTTTAAAAAGAAATTTATTTTACAAGGAGTTTAATGTTTAATAATATAAAAATAAAATTAAAATACTGGAATCAATTTATTCCTAGTATTAAAAAAGCCAAAATTTCTGAAAGTTTTAGAGGAATTCCTATAATTGATGAAACAAAAATTTCCTCAAATGAACAAGAGGATTTGAAGAGTGTCTGTCCTACTCAAGCCATTTCTACAAATCCATTAAGAATTGATTTGGGTCGTTGTCTATTATGCGGTGATTGTGCTAGAAAATGTCCTTCAGCAATTAAATTCACAAACAATTACAGATTAGCCACAACATCGCGAGAAGCTCTTATAATTGATTCAAAGACAACTCCTGAAAGTTATGTAAAAAGAGCCATTCAGCCAAACAAAGAATTAGCAAAAATATTTAAAAGATCATTTAATCTCAGACAAATATCTGCTGGAGGCAACAATGCTGATGAAATGGAATTAAATGCTTGCGGTAATGTAAACTTTGATATGGGTAGATACGGCTTTAATTGGGTAGCATCACCAAGACATGCTGATGGAATAGTAATTACAGGTCCTATATCAAAAAACATGGCTAAGCCATTACAGGATTGTTATAATGCCACACCATCACCAAAAATTATAATATTAGCAGGAACTTCAGTCATTTCTGGTGGAATTTTCTCTGATTCTAAAATGATAGACAGATCTTTTTTAAAGGATTTCCATGTTGATCTTTATATTCCAGGAGATCCAGTTCATCCCTTGACATTCATTAATGCTCTACTTGATTTATTGGATAGATAATTGAGTTGATTGTTAGTAAATATGATATAATTGGATTAGTGCACTTTTTTATTATTCAAATTGTATATTGTCATCTAACTGGCGTGCTTCAAGGGAAAATTCACATAATTAAAAATCTACAAATGAATATAGCCCCTGTTTTTATATGTATAAATTGAGATTTTTATTTATAAATAAGAGGTTTAGATTTGTGAGAATTAATCAAAATTTACCAAAATATTAATAATTATTTTCTTTACTTTCAATGCTAAATCAAGTATACTACCTGTGTTTAAACAATAATAATTAAAGAAAAATGAATATTAAAATAAGTTCTAATAAAATGATACAACAACTCAAGGAGTTGGGAAACATTGGTATTGATGAGAATAATGTAAGATCAAAGCTTGCCTTGACTGAAAATGATAAAAAAGGAAGAGATCTTGTAGTTGGATATATGAGAGAGCTTGATTTAGATATAAGGATCGATAAAATAGGAAATGTGATGGGAATATACAATCCAGAAAATCCTGGAGAGTTGCCACAACAAAAAACTACTATTCTTATGGGTTCCCATATTGATTCCGTTGTTAATGCTGGCATCTATGATGGTTGCGTCGGTGTTATTGGCGGTCTAGCTGTTATTAGAGCAATCAAAGAATCAGGTATCAAACCTAGCTGCCCTTTAGCTGTTGTATTTTTTACAAATGAAGAAGGATATTGGTTTAAGCAGGATATGCTTGGTTCTTTGACCTATGTTGATAACAATTACTTAGAGAAACACTTAAACTCTGTAAATATGGAAGGGAAAGTCTTAAAAAATGAATTAAAAAATATCGGCTATGAAGGTAAAGAACAGCCAGGATTTTTAGTTCCAAAAGTATACCTTGAGATGCATATTGAACAGGGTCCAGTTTTGGAAACAGAAGGTTATCAAATTGGTGTTGTAACTGGTGTACAAGGTATGTCCTGGAGCGAAATTACAGTGAATGGTGCAGCAAGCCATGCAGGTATGCCAACTAGCTATAGACATGATGCTGGTATGACTGCCTATAGAGTAGCTGCCGCACTTAAGGATATTACTCAAAACTCAAATACCCTTGCTACCGTTGGCAGCATGATAGTTGAGCCTAGCGTTTATAATATAGTACCAGTTAAAGCTAAATTTATGGTGGATTTAAGAAATCCAAATGAAAGCGAATTACAAAAGGCGGAAAGATATCTTGATGACTGCTTAAGAAAATTTTCCGAGGCAGAAAAAACTACTTATATAAAAGAAGTTATTTCCAGAATTGCCCCAATAGAGTTTGATAAAGATATCGTTGACCGTGTTGAAAAAAGTGCTAAAAAATTAGGATATTCTAATAGACGCATTGTTTCTGGTGCGGGACATGATGCCCAAGTAATCGCTAGTCATTATCCTACATCTATGATATTTATTCCAAGCAAAAATGGAATTAGCCATAGTCCACTTGAGTTTACAGAGGACAAGGATTTTGAAAATGGTGCGAATGTTCTTTTGAGCGTTGTAATGGGATTTTGGCTTGATTAAAAATAGTGCCTAATTATATTAATCAATACCTTGCATTTCATGGTTTCATAATAAATAATATTTTATTATAAACAAATTTAAAAATGATACAACCCTGAGCAGGAAAGATTTTGTATTCTCGCAGAGTAGACCACCTTTGCCCTTTGGGCATTTCCCCTCAAGGATGGGAAATGCCCAAAGGGCAAAGGTGGTCTACTCTAATATATTTTTATCTCTTGCAAAATAATTTCCTTTTTTAATAATTAAGGGGCTAGACAGGCGTTTCCCAAAAACTCCACAATTTAAACCTGTGTTTTAAAATACTTTTTAAATAATTTTCAAATAACTTTTTTAAGTTTTTCATTATTTAGCATCTTTTTCTAAAAAATTAAAAATAGTTTCTCTGAATATTTTAAAGTAGTTATTAATAGTGTTTCTACTAACACAACTAAATACAGATATTTGTGTTGCTAACAGATCGGACACAAAACACTTAATTATTTTTTTAATTTCGTAATCAGTTAAATGAGTATATTTTATAGCTTGAACACATATTATTAATAAATATACTTGTCAAGCCCCTTTACTTTTATTATTTAAGTCTAACAAATATTATTTTGTTTAACTACATAAAAATCGTGTGTAAAAAATACACACGATAAATATTTATATTCAGACAAAAAATATTATCTTGAGTAAAACTCAACAATCATATTAAATTCTGCATCAAATGGATATGGAATATCGCTGAAAGCTGGTTTATTCAAAAACTTTACCGTTTTTTCATTAGCGTTTAACTCTAGATAAGTAGGAATATCTCTTTCCATATGTTCTAACGCCTCATTAATTAAAGTAATTTTTTTAGCTCCTTCGCTAAGTGATATAACATCACCAACTTTAACTTGGTAAGAAGCGATATTTATTGGTTTGCCATTAACCAAAATATGTTTATGATTAACCAATTGTCTTGCTGCATAAACCGTAGGTGCAAAATTTGCTCTATAAACTATACTAGCCAATCTACTTTCCAACAAACCAGCAAAAATTTCTTCAGTATTACCTTTTAATCTTTTTGCATTGTCAAAAATTGTTCTAAATTGACTTTCTTTTATATCGTAATATTTTCTAACTTTTTGTTTAGCTCTCAAGTGGATACTATGGTTTGTGTCCCTTTTAGGAGCAGTTCCATGTTGCCCAGGTCTATAATTTCTTTTTACAAAAGTATCATTAGCTCTTCCCCAAAGATTGACCCCTAAAGATCTACTAATTTTCTTTTTTGCATTAATTCTTTTTGTCATTTTTAAATTTTTTTTATTTTTAAACTCTATAACCCAGCCGCATAAAGGTTTATAAGATTATTGATAATAAAAATATAAAGTCAAGGAAATTTATTCTATTTCTTTCAAAAATGCTTTTTCTAGTGATGATTGAGAATATTTTTTTTTCAATTCCTCTGGTGTTCCAATAAAACTTATTCTTCCATTATTCAAAATAGCAATTCTATCACATATTTCATCTATATCAGCAAGAACATGAGAACTAAAAAAAATACTCTTATTGTCAGATTTACTTTTCAATAACAATTCTTTTAAACAAATTCTAGCTTTTGGATCCAAACCACTCATTGGTTCATCCAATACAACCAACTCAGAATTTCCTAAAAATGTAGATATTAAGCCGAGTTTCTGCATCATACCTTTTGAATATTTGGAAACTTTTAATGATAATGCTTTTCTATCTAAAGCTAACAAATCAGTCAAATTAAAGATTTCAACTTCTATTTGCTTTTTGTTCATTTTATTATTTTTACTAAAATCATTAAAAATTTTTAAAAATTCCATTCCTTTAAGCATAGATGAAACTTGAAATTTTTCTGGCAAGTATCTAAGTTTTTTTCTGCTATCTGGTTTTGAAGAATCCATACTTAAAACCTCTATTAAACCATTATCAGCTGTAAGCAAATCTAGTATAATCTTTATTAGAGTAGTTTTACCAGCTCCGTTTAAACCAATTAATCCAAAAATCTCATTTTTTTTAATCTCTAAATTAATATTGTCTAATACAACTTTCTCAGCAAAATTTTTTCTTAGATTTATAACTTTTAAAGGACTACTTAACATACCATTTTTTATTTTGATTTTTCTTAAAATGCATAAACATGAATATACCAATTATTATACTTATTACATACAATAAACCTAATATTGAAAGTGCTAACCAAGGTTCTAGGACTAATAAAATTAACCATAAAGAAGCAACTATCAAAACTAAATGTTTGTATTTATCTCCAATTTTGATTTTTTTAAAGCAAGGTGTAGGAATTGTACTTGCAGCAAATAGAGCTATAATCAATGTATTCAATACAACAAAAATTGGGTTAGAAAAAAAACCATAACCAAATTGAAAACTCAATATTATTGGCAAAATAACCATACAAGCAACTGCTGGAGCTGGCATTCCTGTAAAAAAATATTTTACTAATGGACTTTCTTTATCTTCAATTTTTGTCGCAACATTAAATCTTGCCAATCTAATTGCCATACAACAACCAAGCATTAAAACAACAGACCAAGAAAGCATATCAACCCCCATTTCATTCATTTTCCAATAATATACTATAAAACCTGGAGCAATACCAAAATTAACTAGGTCAGCTAACGAATCTATTTGAACGCCAAAGTCACTTGATACATTTAAAAATCTAGCAACTCTTCCATCTATACCATCTAAAAAACATGCTAATAATATAAAAGATACAGCCATAGAAAAATGACCTGAATATGCTAATTTGATTGATGTAATACCAAAACATAAAGCTAATAATGAAAGCATATTTGGTATAAGCTTAAAAAAATTCAATTGTTTTTCTTTATTTTTATTCATATTTATCCTGTTTTATTATTTGCAAAAACCTATTACACTTTCTCCAGCAATCATAGTTTGACCCACTTTTACTGTGATTTTTACATCTTTTGGTAAATATACATCTACCCTGCTTCCAAACTTAATACATCCAAATCTATCACCAGCTTTTACTTTTTGTCCATCTTTAAGATTACAAACAATTCGTCTAGCAATCATACCAGCAATTTGAACAAATATAACATGGAAACCTTGTTCTGTTTTCATTAAACAAAGTTCTCTTTCATTATCATTA
>JAQTXT010000181.1 GCA_028688645.1 Rickettsiales bacterium | reverse complement strand
GGTAAAGTTGTTCATCCTGGTAGATATACTAGAGTGAAAAGAAGTTGGAGAAGAGGAAGTATTGAATCTTAATTGTATTTATTTTCAATTTAAGATTATTTTGTGTTATTATGTAAATATTATTTGGTGATGATAATGAAAGAAAGAATTTATAATGTTCCTTTAAGAAAATCTTTTTTAAAAGTTAAAAAAGCTAAGAGAGCAAAAAAAGCAGTTTCTGAACTTAAATCTTTTGCAAGAAAACATATGAAGGTTGAGATTGTAAAGATTGGCCCTGTTGCAAATCAGATGATTTGGGATAGAGGTATTGAAAATCCACCTCATCATTTAAAAGTTAAAATGAAAGAGATAGATGATGTTTGTTTTATTGAGATGGAAGATTCTTTTGATACTTTTATAAAATATTTAGATGAAATAAAGAAAGTTAAAGAAGAAAAATCAAAAGCAGAGCAAAATAAAAATAATCCTCTAGCTCAATTAAAAGATTCCATGAAATCAGATAAATCTTCTGAAGAAAGTATTAGTGAACCAGTTAAAGAAGCTAAGGAAAATAAAGTAGTTAAGACTGAAGAAGAGAAAAAACCTGAGAAAGAAATAGTTAAGAAAAAATCAGTTAAAAAAACAGAAGATACAAAAGAAAAATAATTTTTCTTTTTTAATTTTTTATTATTTATTCTGTTGTGGGTTTAGTGAAGTTAGCTGACTCAGTAAGACTATGTTCGTGTAAACGAACTTGGTTAAGCTAATTAAGGATTTTCATTTTATTTTTATCTTAGAAAATATATTATTTGAAGAATTTAATATTGTTTAAAAAAAGATACTTTTATAAATCAATTATACTTAAGGTATTTTATTTATTATTTCTTTAATTTTATCGATAATGGTAAAGTGTATTATTTGTGGGGAAAACGCAATTTATAGAATCAAAGGTACAAATGATTTCTATTGTAAAGAATGTGCGATTGAAAATTTTTCAGATATTTCAGTATTAGAAAATATTGAAATTCAACCTATTTGTAATAAGGATATTGAAAAAGAAATAGATCAAACTGTGGAAAGATTACTTGATGAGGATTTTATTGATAATGATATTCCTAAAGATCATTCTGATGATGATTTTGATATCTTTGAGTTTAATTCTGATGAAAAAAAAGAGGAGTAATTTTTGATATTATTCTTTTTGTAGAATTTATTGTTTAAGGGGTTTTACTTAATTTCTTTATATCTCTAATTTGATGTTTTTATGAAAATATTGATATACTTGTTTGACAGTTGAGTTGTTTCTTTATAAATAAATAACTAAATAAAGGTAGGCCTTTTTTTTAGAATTAAGACTAATTAGTGATAAATAAATATCTGTATGATATTAAAATGTCAAATCATTTGTAACAATTTTATAACTGTCAAACTTAGGTTATATATTATATTTGTGTTTTTAAATATTTGAAAAATTAAGGAATTAGAAAAGTTTTTTTATGAGTTGTATTTTTTCAAATCGTAAGAAAATTTGTTGAAATTCCATAAATTAATCAATAATAAAATTAAAAAAATAACCAAATGAAACAAAATAAAATACCTATATTCATTAATTCAATATCTTTATCGTGATATCATTAAAAATATTCATACATCTTATTTACGAGAATTGTTTTTTTAATTGTTAAACCCAAATAAACTACTTCAACATTATATCCGGTCAATTCTTTAAAGTTAAAATAATTTATATGTAAATTCCTATTCCTGTAGTATATTCTCCGTGTTTACAAACCCGCTTTCCAGCATAAGCATAATAATTTAAACAATAATCTTCTACACTTATACCTCCACTTGAAATAGCTTGTGCACGAATAAAGGTTAAATATTTATCATAGTTTTGCTCAGGATAATAACAGTTATTTCCAGACATGAGAGGAGACTCTAAAACTATCTGACTGCAATCTGTTTGACCTGCTATAATTTTGATTTGACGACTTTGAGCTGAACTCTTAGTAGAAAAAATTATAACTAAAACTACTAATACACACAAAACCAACACAGTTAAAATTATAGAATTTATTGATAAACTCTGACCCGATTTTACTTTATAACTTTTTTCCATTTTATAATATTAAATATATTATTAATTATTGTATTATAAATTTTAAATAAATATAAAAAACAAGGAAAACATCATATATAAATTTTTCGAAAGTGAGGGTCTGATTTTTTTCTCCGTGATAAAATATTAGCTTTTTTTAATCTAAAAACAATATTTAAAAATAGAAAATAAGTAGTTTAATCACCAAATACTTTCACGAATAAGAGGTGATTAAACTGTTAGATATAAATAAGCCCAAGTTAATAAATTTTTTGAATTTAAAACATTTTAAGTTAGATTATGCTCAGTTTTTTATAACTGATAAAAACATTGTTCATACCAAACATGTAAAATGTCCTGATTGTGGTACATTATGTAGTTATAATGATTCTTCAAATAAAGGTTGGACTATTTTTTCAAAGAGTTCTGGTGCTTTTTTTTTTAAAAGAACAACAACTATGTTCAAATTGCAAAAA
>JAQTXT010000051.1 GCA_028688645.1 Rickettsiales bacterium | reverse complement strand
TAGCATTAGTATTGCCAGTTTCATATCCTGTTCTTAAATCTTTTATTAATTTATAAGGATGAAGTACATAATTTCTAACTTGACTACTCCAACCGTTATCGCCTTTGGCTAAGTTATTTTGATTTTTTACATCTTCTCGTTTTTTCAATTCTATTTGATAGAGTTTTGATTTTAACATTTTTATAGCTTCTTCTTTATTTTGATGTTGAGATCTTTGCTCTTGGCATTCTGCTACAATTCCTGTTGGTATGTGTAAAATTCTAACCGCACTATCTGTTTTATTAACATGTTGTCCACCTGCCCCACTAGCTCTACAAACTTCAATTTTTAAGTCTTTTTCAAGGATTTCTATATTGATTTTGTCATCAACAACTGGATATACGTCAATAGAAGTAAAGCTCGTTTGTCTTTTTCCTGCGGAATTGAATGGCGATTGTCTAACTAATCTGTGAATACCTTTTTCATTTTTTAGTAATCCATAAGCGTTTCTGGTTTTAATTTTTATAGTTGCGGATTTAATTCCAGCTACACTATCTCTATTAATTTCAACTATTTCGTATTTGATTTTCTTTTTGTCACACCATTTTATATACATATTCAATAGCATTTCAGAAAAGTCGCAGGCATCAACTCCACCAACACCTGTATTTATTTCAATGAAGCAGTCGTTTCCATCAGCTTCTCCACTGAATAAATTTTCAATTCTAAATTCTTCAAAGTCGTTTTGTGTATTTTGTAAATCTTTCAAAATCTCTTTAAAAGTTTCCTGACTGTTTTCTTCTTTAGCCATTTCATATAGTAATTTACTATCATCAAGCCTTTTTTGTAAGTCTTCAATTTTATTTAAGGTATATTCAATGGAACTTTTGGTTTTTAAAATTTCTTCCGCTTTTTCTTTATCATTCCAAATATTCTCACTATTAGCCTGCTCCTCTAAAATATGAAATTCATTTTGTAATTTATTATAGTCAAAGAAACCCTCTGAGTGATATTAAGCCGTCATTTACATTTTTTAATAAATTATCTATTTCTAACATAATACTTCACATATATTTTTTGGTATTCTAACAGGTCTTGAATCTTTATTCAAACAAACTATTTCTACTTGAATTTGAGCAATGGTTTCTGTATTTTCGTTGAAAATGTCTTGATTCATTTTTATAATAATTCCAGAATTTTCAATAACTTGAGTTTTTATGGTTAATAGATCGTCAAGTTTTGCTGATTTTTTGTAATCAATTTTTAGTGATTTAACAACAAAAACAATTCCAAAATTAGATTTAAGTTCTGTTTGTATTATTTCATTTTCTCTTAATAATTCTGTTCGAGCTTTTTCACAAAAATCCAAATATGTTGAGTGGTATACAACACCACCAGCATCAGTGTCTGCATAGTATACTCTAGTTCTAAATTCAAAAATTTTACTCATACACATAATAAATTATTAAACCTTAGCTTACTGATTAAGTTTTAAAAATCAAATAATTAAAGTTTGCTTTTTTTAAAATAAATAATATTTTAAGCTTAAAGCAATAGGATAAAATATGAAAATATTACAAGATATCGGACGAAAAGTTATAGATAGTGTTAGAAGTTTTGGCGTTATATCTATATTTTATTATAAAGTTATAAAATATACAATTACTCCAAAGTGGTATTTTGCATTAATCTGGCAGCAATTAATTAAGATTGGGTTTTTATCGCTACCTGTTGTTGGTATGACAGCTATTTTTACTGGAGGTGCTTTAGCATTACAAATATTCGTTGGAGCCTCAAGATATTCAATTACTGATACTGTGCCAAACATAGTTGTATTAGGAATTACTAGAGAATTAGGTCCTGTTCTTACAGCTTTAATGGTTGCAGGAAGAATTAGTTCGGCTATTGCGGCTGAATTAGGAACTATGAGAGTTACAGAGCAGATAGATGCCTTGAAGACATTATCAACAAATCCTTATAGATATTTGATTGTCCCTAGAGTGATTGCTGCATTAATTTCATTGCCAATCCTTACTTTTATTTCTGATATAATTGGTGTATTTGGTGGTTATATTACAAGTGTTTTGAGTTTAGATTTTAATGGTTCCGCATATATTATTAAAACACTTGATTTTATGCAAACAGAAGATGTTGTTTCTGGACTTATTAAATCGGCTGTGTTTGGTTTTATAATAGCGACTATGGGGTGCTATTATGGTTATAATTCTGGCAAAGGTGCTGAAGGTGTTGGAAAAGCAACAACTAATGCGGTTGTTATGGCGTCAATTCTGATTTTATTATTTAATTATTTAATGACACAGTTATTTTTTGTATAAAATCGTGGCATTTTAATATTTTTTATTTTATATTCTTTTTATAATATAAAAATTATTCCTATAAGTTATGCCAAAGTTAGAATTGCACAATGTTATTATTAAACAATTAGAAGACCAAAAGGTCGAAGATATTGTTTGTATGGATACTAGCAGAATAAGTTCACTTGCTGATCATGTTATAATTGGAAGTGGAAGATCTGGAAAACATGCTGAAGCTTCAATGGAAAATTTAAAAGCTTTTTTAAAACAAAAATATGGCATCTTGGGGCAAATTGATGGTAGTGGAAGTGACGGATGGGTTGTATTAGATTTAGGAAATATAATAATTCATATTTTTGAACCAGCAGTTAGAACAATTTATAAACTTGAAGAATTATTTGAATCAAGAGCAAAAAAACTTATGGTTAAAGAAGCGAAAAAAGATATTAAAAAATCATTAGAAAAAAGTTCAAGTACAAAAAAAGTTGCAAAAAGTACTACTAAAAAACCAAGCGTAAAAAAATCTCCAGCTAAGAAAGTTATTGTAAAAAAGATTGCTCCTAAAAAAATTAGTATTAAAAAACCAGTAATTAAAGCTAAAAAACTCACAACTAAAAAAGTAGTTACTAAAAAATCAACAGTTAAAGCGGTTGCGAAGAAGAAGTAGGAAAAATTATGAAATGTCCTTATTGTGGAAATGAAGAAACTTCTGTAAAAGATAGTAGAATTTGTGATGATGGTGAAGGCATAAAAAGAAGGAGATGCTGTCCTAATTGTGATGCTAGATTTACTACGATAGAAAGAATAATTAAAAAAGAAATTTTCGTTATTAAGAAAGATGGCAAAAGAGTTTTGTTTGATAAAGATAAATTGATTAAATCTATTTCTTCAAGTGCTGGCAAACGATTTGATATTAAAAAAATAGAAGAAGTAGTTCAAGAAATAACGAAGAGAATAGAAAGTAGTGGAACAACAGAAATAAAAAGTTCAACTATTGGCGAAATCACAATGGATTATCTTGAAAGAGTTGATAAAGTTGCATTTATAAGGTTTGCTTCGGTTTATATGAAATTTGAAACACCAGACGATTTTAACAATTTCATTAAGAAAATCAGTAATTAAACTTAATTAATATTGATTTTTAGTTAAAGTGAAATATTTTAATATTAAGAAATAATTTTGTTAGTATATGACAGAAGAAAATAATAATAACAGTCAAGATTCATTTGCAAATTTTATGGTTCCAAAAAAATCGAATGAAGAACAAAAACAAAGTAGTTCTATTTTTGGAAAGTCAAAAACTCAAAATGCTTTAGATGAAGAAAGGGAAAAAGATAAAGAAGAAAAAGCTAAAGAATTATTAGAAGCTAAAAAAAATTCAGCCGCCTTAGCAAATAGATATGGCAAATCTGATATGATGAAATTACAAGCGAGAAATTTTATTATAATGATTCCGTTTATTATTATAGGTGCTGTTATGTTGCTAGTAGTTTTTCTTCATGGTGGAACTTGGTTAAGTAAAGGAATAAATTTATTATTCAATGCAATGCTTGGAAAATAATAGGATTTAAATTTATTTTAAATCACTCATAATTTTTTCTCCAAATATTTCTTATTAGACTATTGTAGTTATGAGTATGCTTTTTATTATTTACATTCTGTAAATTTTTTATTTTCTATTCAATCCTAGTATTTATTGTAATTATTATATAATATTTCTTTTTCGCTATAATATTGTAAAAAAATGTTGCCTTAAAATATTTACATTTTAACATTATACGGGTAAATAAAAATAAAATAATGTTAAAATATAAAAGAGTTTTGTTTAAAGTATCTGGCGAGTCGTTGATGGGAGATAAACCATTTGGACACGACATGATTGCTATTCAAAGAACTTGCGAAGAAATAGTTAAAATTTGTAAAGCTGGCGTTCAGGTTTCTATCGTTGTTGGTGGTGGAAATATTTTTAGGGGTGTTTCAGTAACAAGCGAGATAATGGATAGAGCTAGTGCTGATTATATGGGAATGTTAGCAACAGTTATGAATGGTATTGCTTTACAGGCTGGAATTGAAAAATTAGGAGTTGATACCAGAATGTTATCAGCAATCACAATAAACAAGATTTGCGAACCATATATAAGAAGAAGAGCTATACACCATCTTGAAAGAGGTAGAGTTAATATATTTGTTGCAGGAACAGGTAGTCCTTATTTCACAACTGACACAGCTTCAGTTTTAAGAGCAACAGAAATGGAATGCGATGTTATTTTAAAAGGAACTCAAGTTGATGGTATTTATGATAAAGATCCGAAGAAATTTCCTGATGCTATCAGATTTGATACAATTTCGTTTGATGAGGCAATTAGAAGAGATTTAAGAGTTATGGATCCCACTGCATTGACTTTAGCTAGAGATAGTAATATGCCAGTTTTAGTATTTAAAATTTCTGAATCTGATGCATTTTTGAAAGTGTTAAATGGTGAAGGAAAGTTCACTTTGCTTAATAAAGAAGGAAAATAGCTAACTTTTAGTAGGAAGTAGCATTAGGCTATTTCTTATTTATAGCAAAGTATCATTAAAAAATATAACTACCCATTTTTTTATGAAAATCTGGATCGCTTGGAATATTACAATTTATTCCTAAATCTTTAGACCATAATGTTGTTAAGACTTGAAAAGGAACTATATACTCAAGATAAGAAAAATCTTCATCATCAACAAAATCCATAATAAAATTTTTTCCGTTTTCTTGTGATTTGTCATAAGTAAAAATAAAATTATGCTCAGTTCGTTCCTCAAAGTATTTTTTCATTCTTAGCATTCTTTCATAATATTTGCCCTTTGAACCTATATAAAACATAAAATCATTTTTCCAAATAGAATGATAAATACCATGCATAAATTGTTCTAACTCGTATCCAGTAACACTGTAGCGAACAGATTCCAACAATTTTAATGTTGCTTCTAAGTATGTAGCTAAATTATTACTATAACCTATTAAAACAAGACGGTTACATTTTAGTAATTCTTCAGAGTTTGCTCTATACCATTTTTTTGTATATTTAACAATATTTGGAATATTGCTTGATGTTTTAATAATTCTTTCAAAATAATGATTTTCTTCTTGCTGACTAATTTTTCCTTGTTTTAAAGCTACTTCTAACGCAAACACTATATCGGTTACTATAGCGCATAAATATCCTTTTGTTTTGGGTCCAGCATTTTCTTCTCCAATTTCGCAATAAATTACTTTATCTCCATGCTTTGTAATTTCACTATTATGAATAGCTGTTGATGTAATAGTTTTTAAACCAAAACCCTTTGCTTTTTTCAAAGCATTCACAGTTGATGAAGACATTCCGCTATGGGAGCTTGCTAGCATCATAGAGTTTTGATTATAGATATTTGTAAAATCATTAAACGCCATAGCATCTTCTACATATATTGGCATTTTTAATAATTTTTCCATTAACATTTTCGCAGCCAAATGGGAATGCAAAGATGTACCAGTTCCAATTAAATAAATTTGTTCTATTTCACCATTACAAAAATATTCTACAGCATCTCTAAAAATCTCTTTACGATTGTTTATTATATTTTCTATATAATGATTAGTTTCAATGATGTATTGTTCTACTTGTCCTGTAAAATTCATAATAATATTATTTTTATTAGTATAAAAATAATAATAATTTTCACAAAAAAAGCAATATAATAATTATAGCAAAATTTTATGCTTAATTGATTATATTAACAAATCACAAAATTATTTAAGCAAAAGGCAAACACCAGATATTTATTGATTATGCTGGTGTTGTTGGAGTTTATATATTATAATAATTTCTTAAATATTATAAATATGCACTTTTTCCATTTAAACCACTTCTATCTATGATATGACTTCCTCCAGTTTGTAAGATATCTTGCACTATAAATATAGGTTTGCGTGCGTGTTCTGAAGTGGGTTCTTTCATTTGCAATGTTTTTTGTTTTA
Organism: Rickettsiales bacterium; assembly: GCA_028688645.1. Taxonomy (GTDB): domain Bacteria; phylum Pseudomonadota; class Alphaproteobacteria; order Rickettsiales; family UBA1997; genus CALXSC01. The sequence goes on along the minus strand of JAQTXT010000051.1, from coordinate 3,832 downwards.
GTCTTTCGGTCTCTTCTACCTTACTAGCTTTTGCTTGCCTATCTTTTTTTCTAGCTTCTTTTTGCTGTTGTATTTGAGCGGATTGTCTTCTTCTTCTACCGATTTCTTCTTCTATCCTTTCTAATTCAGCAACTTCTTCAAACGATCTTTCTTTTCTTCTTACATCTAAAGTAAATTTACCTCCAGACCTTGCAACAAAATTACCAACCCAAGGTTCCATCATTATACCGCTACCAGGAAAAAATGCAAAACCATATTTAGAATGCTCTTCCTCATTTTTAACATGAGGGGATAACCTAATAATTCTGCGATTATTCTCTACAGCGTCGATTCCCTTAAATAATTCTATTGAGAGAGCTATTCTTCGCGCTTCTTCTATAGAATCCATACCAAATGTTCCTTTTAACCATTTGTAAGTTTGTTCTACTTCAGCTGCGTGTGTTTCAATACGCATTGCTTTAATTTGTCCAGTAACAAAATCTACTAAAGATGCTCTTCTTTCTTCTCTAAATACTCTCTGCAATTCTTTTAATCGTGTCACATAAGCTGATTCTAATTCGCCACTTTCAATAAAACCTGGTTTTTGGTGATATTCTAGTAAGCTATCGCCTACACTATCCCATTCTCTTATTTGAATCAAACCTGTATTTCTTTCTATAATATATCTGTGTATAGCTTGACAACCATTCAAATAATCTTCAATTTTAATTATATCATTTTCACAAATTCCAAGAGATAAAGCAGAATCATATAATAGTATAAAAGAAACTTTTTTACCGATAGTTTCTGCAACGCTTTTGGCGAAATTATAAATATTATCAAGAGATACTCTTGTTGCAATATCCAAACCATCCTCTTTACTTCGCTTTTTTGCTTGACCTATAAAAGATGGATTATATGGAATTGCAAAAGTTACTGTATCTCTATTTTCTTCAACTTGTTGTAATATCTGTATAACTAGAACATTTGTTGACTGTGAAGAAGGAATTTTCGCGCTAGTTTTTTGATAATACTTTGCAAGTTCCGTTAATTTTTTTATCATTTCTGTTTTTATTTGTGCGACCTCTGATTTTGGAATTGGACACACAACACTCTCTGCTTGATCTAAAACATCAACCATATTTTTTACCTTTTTTATTGATTTATTTTTTTATTTTAATTGTGTGAATTCTCAAACTGTTGTTTTTAACTCACAAACCTTAAAAGGTTGCAGTTTCTATTATCTCCCTACTGGGAGAATAAAATACATAGTAAAAATAAAGAGCCAAGAGCAAGCAATATAAAGAGATGAGCTGTCCAACAACTCTGAAGAAATCTCTAAATATTCTTTATTAAATAAATTCATAAAAATTTATATACTCTCTTTCTATTTAGTTAGTGTATCATAAAAAAATAATGAATTCAATCTTTTTTATTTGTATAACATTTTACAAAATTATTAATACTTTTTAATATTTGTAAAACAATAATAATTTTTAAGAGATTTTTGTACTATCTTTATTTTAATTACTATATTGCTTTTTTAAAGCTATTTGCTACTATCAAATAGCAATAAATGATGAGTTATGTATCCAGAATCTTTTATAAAAGAGTTAGAGTCTACAATATTAATTTCTGATTTAATTGGTAAGAAAATACCTTTGAAGAAGAGAGGTAGGGATTTTGTTGCTTGTTGCCCTTTTCATCACGAGAAGACTCCATCATTTTCTGTGAGTGATTTAAAAGGAATTTATCATTGTTTTGGTTGTGGCAAAAGTGGAAATATTTTTACTTTTATAATGGAGATGGAAGGCTTAAACTTTAAAGAAGCTATCGAATATCTTGCGAATTTGTATGGAATATCTTTACCCAAAATTGAACATAATAAAGAAGTCAAAAAAGAAGAAGTAGATGAAATTGAATTAATTTATAAAGTTAATGAAGAAACTTGCAAATTTTTTGAAAATTGTTTGTGGGAATTTTATGCGAAAGAAGCTCAAGTTTATGCAAAGAAAAGAGGATTAACAAAAGAAAATATTAAAAAGTTTAGAATTGGTTTTGCTCCAAATGATTTTTCAACACTTATAAATTATTTAAAAAAACTTGGTTATGATGAAAAACTGATTGAAAAAGCAGGTGTTATAGCTAAGGGAGATAAGGGACATTATTACGATAAGTTTAGAAATAGGCTTATGTTTCCAGTTTTAGATAAAAAAGGCAGAGTAATTGCGTTTACTGGTAGAATTTTAGATGATGGAATGCCGAAATATATGAATTCACCAGAAACTAAAATATATACGAAGGGAAATGTTTTATTTAATTATTATTTTGCTAGAAAAGCTATTTATGATAAGAAGTCTGCTGTTTTAGTTGAAGGAAATATGGACGCTTTGTCATTGTTTATCAATGGTGTAGATAATACTGTTGCTCCGATGGGAACTGGAATTACGGAAAATCAAATAAAAGAATTGTGGTCAGCAACAGATAGTATTTTTGTTTGTTTAGATGGTGATAGTGCGGGAAGAAAAGCATCTGTTAGATTAGGTAAATTAGTTTTACCTATTATCTCTATAGGAAAAAATATAAATTTTGTATTTTTGCCTGACGGTATTGATCCTGATGATTTTATAAGAAAATTTGGAAAAGTTGAATTTGATAAATTGTTGGATAAGTCAATTCCGCTTTCTAATTATTTATGGGATAATGAATTAACCGCTTTAGATATAGAAAATAATAAAGAAATTACTCCAGAAAAAAAAGCTCAATTAGAGAAAAATATTTTTAAATTAATAGAAAATATAAAAGATATAAAATTAAAAAATCATTTTGAAAAATTTTATACTAACAAATTGTGGAAGTTTAATGGTTTTAAAAATAAAAAAGAAAATAAGCTAACTTATATAAAAAAAATAATAACAAAAATTGATTTTCAAGTAGCTGAGAAAATAGAAGCTTATGAGAATAAAATTTGTAAATTATTAATAAAATATCCCAATGCATCAATTGAACTATTAGAAGTATATAAGATAGATATTTTTAATATAAGTTTTTTAAATGATAATTATAATAGAATTATAGATATTTTGGGAGAATTTCTAAATTTGGAAAATATTGATAAGAATTTGGAAAAACTACTTGTAAAAAATGATTTGCATACCTATATTCTAAATAATGATATTTTTTTTAATAACTCATATATAACTAGTTTAACATCGGATAAAAGTTTAAAAATTATTCATATACTGTTGCTAGAAAGGGAAGTAATGTTGTTAGAGTTTGATTTAAAAGAAGCATCTAATTTAGGTGATATTGTAAAAGCTAATAATTTAAGTAAAGAACTAAAAATTTTAAAGTGTAAAATAAGTTCTTTTCTTGCTGAGGATAGTTTCATATAGTTTAATAAAAATTGGGAATATATGTCGAATAAAAAAGAGATCATAAAAAATACTAAGAAGTTAAAGTCTGTTGGTTCAAAATTAATTAAAAAAACTTCTGAAAAACCAATAAAAGATAAAATAGTAAAGAGTGAAAAAATAAAAACACCTAGTGCTACAATTCTTGCTGAACAAGAAAAAAAAGTTGTAAAAAATGAAAATGAAGAAAAGGGTGTTTTAGAAAATTATGATTTTTTGCAAGATAAAAAAATTAAAAAATTAATTTTAATAGGTAAAGAAAAAGGTTTTTTAACTTATGATGAGATAAATGTAGCTTTAAAAGAAACAGAAATAAAGGTCAATTCATTAGAAGAACTTTATAATGTTCTTGATGAATTAAATATAAAGGTATTAAATAGTGTAGATGACTTCAATAAATTATATTCAGAAGATGGTTCTTCAAATTCTTCTGATAATAA
>JAQTXT010000180.1 GCA_028688645.1 Rickettsiales bacterium | reverse complement strand
ATTGCGAAAATATTGTAAAAAGTTAAAATTATAACATTAAGCCTTAATAAAATCAAAGAAATTTAAACGCAAATATTCATCTAAAATGGAACTCAAGGACCCAATCAATAATCGTAAAGTAAATACCATACCAATGCCTTTTCAAAAGTCTCTTACACATGAGCAACTCTTCATCAATAATAAAGTTGATTACAAAACATTGCAGAAGTTTCTTAAGCGTGAAGGAAAATTGACAAAAAATTTATTCTTGGAGCTTCTGAAAAGAGCTATTCATATATTCAGTACAAATTTTGACTAATAAAATAGGATGTGAGCCAAATATGGTAAAAATTCAAGATCCAGTAACAATTGTTGGTGATCTTCATGGACAATTTTATGACTTCATCAGACTTTTGTAACCATAGACAGGAGGAAATGTAGAATAAACAAAATATTTGTTTTTAGGCGATTATGTTGATAGAGGAACATTTTCTATTTAAGTATTAGCTTTAATAATGTCACTTAAAATAACGTTCCCTGAAACTGTATTTCTTCTAAGAGGAAATCACGAATGCCGTCAGCTGACAACATTTTTCAATTTCAGACAATAATGTATTAATTTTTTAATTCAAAGGCTTGTTAAAGTATGATCAGTAAGTTTATGAAAAAGTCATGTAACTTTTTGATAGTTTACCATTATCTGCACTTGTTAATAATAAATTCTTGTGCGTTCATGGCGGAATTTCACCAGATATTAAATCATTGGATGACATTAAAAAGATTGATCGTTTTAAAGAGATTCCAAAAACAGGATTGTTTTGTGATTTGGTTTGGGCAGATCCTGTTGATAATGATAATGGAAAGCTTGATGCAATAGTCAAAAATAATGATGTAAGAGGATGTTCATATTTCTTTGGGTACGAGTTATCTAAACAATTTCTGCAAAAGAATACTTTACTTTCAATTATTAGAGCACATGAGGCACAGGCAAATGGATTTAAAATGTATCATTGGGCAGGTCAAAAACAATTCCCTACAGTTATTACTATTTTTTCAGCACCAAATTATTGTGACTTTTACAACAACAAAGGAGCAGTAATCAAATTTAAAGTAATTAATTTTTAAATTTTAGAACAACACTTTAGACATTCAGCAATTCTTGTAGAATCAACATCCTTATTTATTACCTAACTTTTTAGACTTATTTTCATGGTCGATTCCATTTGTAGCTTAAAAAATCACTGAGATGCTTTACCATGTGATTAAACCTGATCAAAAAATTGATGATAATGAAATAGTTCCAATTTAATTGATAGATAAGAGAGAATTGATTGAAAAGATTCTTTCAATTCAGAAATAATCAACACAATAAAATACAGATATCATTAATTTGAATGGTAGAATATTAGATACACCTTTACTGAAAAGTTAAGAGGCTCGTCAATTAACCAAGAAATAATACAGAAAAGATTTTGATCGTAAAAAGAAGATTGATTTGAGAAATTAAAAAAGACCAGAATAAAAAACTTATGGATCAAAAGATAGATGATTTTCTTCTTCATTATTTTTTTTACCTCTATAAATTTATATTCAATTACATAAATGGATTTGCTATTGAAATTATAATAAAAAGGATGTAATTTTTAATTTTTAGTTTACTTTATAAATATCAGCATATTTTCCGATTAATCTACTGAGACAAATTATCGAATTCTATTGATAAAGTAATATAAATACAAAAAGAAATCTCTTTTAAATATAAAGTTTATTGAGAATTAGTCAATCAACTTATCAACGATTGTTGATTTAATCATTCATCTTGTCTTAGGTTCCTACAATATCTTGGATAGCTTTTCTTTCTGAAGATGGAGGAGGCACATCACCAAGTTATTAATTTTTGGCTTCTTAGGCAGCTTATTCTTAAACAAGCAGTCTATTTTTTAATCTGGCCAAGAGAGGGAAGATCTTTTTCGTGCATACACAAGTAACAATTAAAAAGGCGATAACTCCAGCAATAATTACACCAATTGACATGGCTTTATCAATGTAGCCAGTGCTTACAATAAATACGTCTTTAGGAATTTGCTGTTTTGTATAAAAGAAACGATAATGTTAAAGCTATCCTTTTATAGGTTGAATTTATGTTTCAGCCACAATACTTACAAAAAGATTTTACAAAGTTGGATACTTTTTGGTCAAGTCTTCTTTCTAAAAATATTTACAAAAAAATTACTTTGATTTGATGCTTTCTTAAAGTACCGAGTTATTAATGTGAGCCTCCATCAACTCTGATGATCATAATTTTAGCTAAGTTCATAAAATAGTCACAATTTTGTGCGCTTTGAAGAACATCTGTTTCGTTTGATATATAAAGAACGTATTGAGTGTTTTTTACTTTAGTGTGAGTTTCTGTTCTCGTCTGAAGCCCATCCCATTGTATTTAAACGTTATCATCATTCGTTTCATACTTGATATGACCAGCTTTATAATGTAAGTATCCAAACCCAGTTTAGGTTTTTTAATCAATAGGGAGCCATCTGATTGTAGACATTTGACTGTCGATTTGAAGGAAAGTAGTCATGTAT
>JAQTXT010000050.1 GCA_028688645.1 Rickettsiales bacterium | reverse complement strand
CAGTATCAAGAGCACTAATCAAACTAAAAAATTTTGCTAAAGCTAATAAATATGCAAATAAAATGAAATCTCCATCAAAACTTATAACAGATTTTTGTTGTATCATAGGTATTAAAAGTCCAGCAAAGAAAACCGTTCCAAGTGCTATTACAGGAGTTATTTTAAAAATATAAGAAGTGGTAATACTGATGACTTGGCCTTTCTTAAGTAATTTATAGAAGTCAAAAAAAGGTTGAAAAATAGAACTACCCTTTCTAGTACCCCAAAACGCTTTTGTCTTATTTATTATACCAACAAAAAAGAACGGAGCAACTAACAAAAAAATAATATTTAGTAATGTAATTATCGTCATTTTATTATAATCCCCAATAAAGCAAATATTAATAATATAAGACTGAATAAAATATATTCTCGTACAGACCATTTTCTAGTAAAAGTAAAAATTCTCGTAGCTTTTCTTCTAATAAAAATAGTGATAGGTTTAAAAATGTAACTATCGAAAAAATCTTTTACTTGGGATTCATATGATAAATGTTTTGGAAAAAAAGCATTAGAAGATGCAATATGTTCTTTAACCTTAATTGTAAAAAATGTTTTCATCACATTCATAAACTGCCCTACATATGAAGAAGCATTATATTGCATTCTAGAAGCAGGTGAAGTCTTCGTTATATTTTTGAAATCATAGCCCTGATAACCGCATCCCCATGTTGTATCTTTATCTTCTTTCCTTTTATACAATATTAATTTTCGTAATAAAAATATACCTATAACTAAAATAATTAACCAAAGGAAATAGAAAGATAATTTACTCAATAAAGCTTCTGTTTGTATCATATACAAATTAACATTAACAATATCCTGTGAAGGTGAAAATTGTAATACTATTTTTTCAACTAGTTTAATTGCGTATTGTGGTAAAAGACCAATTATTACGATAAAGATTGAAAGCATACTACCAACCGCTAGCATAACTTTAGGTGCATCTTGTTTTACATTTTCGGCTTCAATTGATCGAGGAACACCTAAGAAAACAATTCCAAAGACTTTTGTAAAACACATTAAAGCCATTGCTCCAACAAATGATAACAAAGCAATAGAAATAGTAAAAATGACTAACACGATAGGACTATTTAAATTCAATCCTTTAAACATTCCAAGATAAATCAAAAACTCACTAATAAAACCATTTAATGGGGGTAATCCACAGATTGCTAAAGATCCTATTAAAAATAATGTAGATGCATAAGGCATTGCTTTAATTAAACCGCCTAATTTTTCAATATCTTGTGTTTGAATTAAAGAACCAGCACAAAAAAACAACAGTCCTTTAAAAATAGCATGGTTTATAATATGTAACATTCCACCAGCAAAGCCTAAGAAATATATTTCAGGACTATGATAAACAAATCCCAGCATTCCAACCCCAACACCAATACCAATGATACCAATATTTTCAATTGAATGATATGCTAATAATTTTTTTAAATCTGGTTGCACTAATGCATAAGCAACCCCTAAAACCGCTGATATTGTTGACATAACTATTACAAAATATGCCATTTCCTTAGTTGGAATACCTATCCAAAATAAAACTCTTAATATTCCATATATTCCAACCTTAAGCATAACTCCTGATAAAATTCCAGATATATGTGCTGGCGCAGCAGGATGTGCTTTTGGAAGCCAAGTATGTAATGGTATAAATCCAGCTTTTAATCCAAAACCAATAAAAAAAATAAAGAAAATTAAATTAGAAAATTTTGTATCATAAACTGATAATACCATTTTAAAAGAATCAAAATTAAGAGATCCACCTGATTTTTGGATAAGTAATGCGAATCCTGCCATAATAAACAATACTGAAATATGCATCAAAATAAGATAGTTAATTCCAATATTCAAAACCGATTTTTTATCATCTTTAAAAATAACAAGTAAAAAAGAAGACAAAGACATAAATTCCCATACTATTAAAAAAGAAATAGCATTCTGCACAGTTACTACCAAAAGCAAAGAAACGATTAATATACTTAAGGAAAGGACATGAGAGGATAAAGATTTACCTTTTTCTATATAAGGTTTTAAATATCCTATTCCATATACCGTTCCAAGAAAACTTATAACTGTAATAATAAGAATAAAAAAAGCTGATAATGGATCAATAACTATTGGAGTTAAACCAATCGGGTCTGGCAGATAAATATCTGTTTTAAATAATTCTCCAGTTATTAAAACATTAAGTGCTGGAACAAGAATAGATCCTCCACCTATTAGCATTATTAAAGACATAAAAACTAATTTAAATTTTTCGCTAACTAGCAAGGACAACAGTCCACCTAAGACAATTAAAAGTAAACCTATTAAAAAAAAGTTCATAATTTAAAATCCATAATCAAATTCCCAAAACGAATCTATACACATGATATTTTTATCTCCAAAATTATTTATTTTTAAGAAAATTTATCATCAAAAAATAAAGATAAATTAGTTTAATACTAATTATCAATCTTTAATTAAAATGGATTATATGCCTTTTTTTATATTTTACAAGTCAGATTTAAAATATATAATATAAGATAAATATAACATATAAAATCTTCTATAAAATAAAAATATTTATAACTATTTACTTTTAATTTACACTATCCAGATCTAACTTACACTTAACATAACTTTGTTAATTTAATTTTTATTTCTTGACCGTATTAACTTAAACACCAGCAGGACAAAAATTAAATCTACTCCTTTTATTGATGAGTATGTCTATATCCTTATAGATATATTTAAATAAAACTGAATACAATAAATATTGGGCTTGACAAGTATATTTATTAAAAATATACATTTAAGCCATGAAATTAATATAACTATATAAAATTTATAGTATTATGTTAGAAAATGTTTTGATTTGTAATAATAAAGAATATAAGATAAAAAAACCTTTGTTTATATCCGTGCCGATTACTAGTATTTGTAATGCTAGATGTGAATTTTGTATAAATAAAAATAATTTTATTCCACAGCTAAAAATTGTTAATCTTTTGAAATCTTTAGATAAATTATTGTATTTAACTAAGGGGTTTAAACCAACTGTATCTATTACGGGTGGAGAGCCAACTCTTTATCCAGATATAATTTTAGATATTATAAAAATTTGTGAACCACATGATGTTAAGATATTTCTTATGACAAATGGTAGTGGTTTGTTAAAAAAGACAAAAGATGGTATTTGTCTTTTGGAGGCATTATTAAATAATATTAATCTAATCAATATTAGTCGTTCTCATCATAATTATGTTAGAAATAATTGCATAATGAAAAGTAATACCCTTATGGGTGATAAAACAATGAAAAAAATATTTAATATTGCTAATGATAGTATAACAAAAATTAGATTGAGCAGTTTATTTTTAAAGGAAGGAATTAATGATTTAAACATGGCTTTGGATTATTGTGACTGGGCGATTAATTTAGGGTGCAAATATATAGTATTTAGAGATCTACAAAAACCTCAAAATACACCACATATTGAACAATATATTACTGATAATATGATAGCTATGGAGGATATTTGGCAAGCATTGAACAACAATTCTGAATTAAATAAATCAATAACTGTTGATAGAAAATATTTTAATAGTAGAATTATTGAATATAAAAATGCCGAAATAAGATTTCAAAAATTTGTTAATTGTGAGTTGTTGGATAATGAAATCAATGAATTTGTTTTATGCCCGAATGGAAAAGTGCTAAATGGATGGAATAGGCAGGAAGAATTAATATTTTAAAAAAATATTATAAATCAAAAATTATATTAAAATAATTTTTTAATATTGTATAATCTTTTAAAAATTTTATAATTTTGCAAACCAATTCTCAAACTGATTTTGTGTTTCATTATTATACAAAAAGGTTTTAAAATTATATTCATTCAATTCATCTAATAATTTTTTACCATCATCAATAACTAAAACATCTTCGTTATTGCAACCAAACTCAGTCGTTATTCTCTTTGCTAATTCGCAATTATTATCCCTTTTTAATTGCTTCATATCAGCAGAATTATATATTTTATCAAAATATTTGTCTAAATTGAAATGCTTGATCGATATTTCACTAAAAATATCCATATTATCACTCATGATATAGACTTTTATACCTTTAGCTCTTTGTGTTTGATAAAAATTAATCAATTTATCATTTAATTTCATTTTTTTAACACTTTCTACTAAATGCTTGTTTAAATATTCCCCTGTCGTATTAAATTTCCTCGCCATCAACACATTTAATTCTTTATATGAAATATCACCTTGCATCCAAGCCTTTGTTATGTGTCCAGTTTTTGATTTAAACAAAAAATTTCCAATATTTTGCATTAATTCTGGATTTTCATTTCTTATTGTTGTGTAAAAACCTGTATTTGTGTAATCCCTTTCTACATTGTTTAAAACACCGTCAAAATCACTTAATATTAGTTTAATCATGATATTTTATATTTTTTCAACTTCCAAAATAATAATATTTAATTTTATTAAAATTTCATTCAAATTTTTAAATATTTTTAATTTTTCTAAATCCATATTCCAATAATAAGGCGTCATATACAACAAATTCATTATATCTTCATTATTTTTTACATTTAATTCTTCCTCTATTTCAACACTATTTGTTATTTTTAAAATTTTAGATTTTTCTATATTATCTCTTAATTTATCAATATTTTTTTCTTGCTCTTTATTTCCATAAATAATTTCTCTAAAAGTATTTAAATGATTTTTACCAGGTACTACAAAATAAACTTTCCCTTTTGGTTTCAAAATTCCAATTAATTCTTCAATTTTATATGGAGAAAAAATATTAAGAATAATATCTTGAGAGTTGTTTAATAATGGTATGTTGTAAGAATTAGCAACAATCCATTTTATATTTTTATTACTTTTAGAAGCAATAGTTATCGCATGCCTTGATATATCTAATCCATAATAATTAATTTTGTTAAAGTTTTGTTCTATCAAAAATTTTCTTAAATTAATTAAATAATAGCCAGTTCCACACCCTGTTTCACAAATATTATTTACATCATCTTGTAATTGATTAAAAATAAATTTATTCAAACTATCAGAAATTGCATTATAAAAACCTTTTTGCAGAAATTCATTTCTTGATTTTATCATTTCTTTTGAATCCCCAGGATCTTTACTCCTCTTTTGATTACATAACAACAAATTAGCATAACCGTCTTTTGAAATATCAAAATTATGATTATTAGAACATATATAATTTTGTTTATTTTTAGTTAAATTTAAGTTGCAGACTGGGCATTTTAAACAATTAGCCATTTATTAATAATTCCTTCAAAGCCTTTGGCTTATTGTTGTTTACAAAATCATATAATTCTTGTGCCAACTCAACAGGTGTCTTTTCTGTAGAATGTAAAACGAAATCATTATATTCTGTATCAATCAACTTTTGTGTGGCTTCAGCACTTCCCACCAGTCTATCTCCTCTTTGTTGTTCTCTTCTTCTTAATTCTTCTGCATCACAATGAACTCTTATCATATAAGTATTAAAATCTTTTAATTTTTGAGAAATAACTTTCATATCTTCTAATCCAAACAGCACATAATCAACAATTAAGTTTCTTTCATTGCTTGCCAGAAGTTGTATCATATCAATCATATCATTTGATATATTTTTAGCATGCTCACCCATCTGACAAACTCCAGTTTTATCAAAATAAAATCCTTTTTTACCTTCCTCAGTTAATGAAGGATATTCTTTGTTTAATTCACTATGTTTTTCATATATTAAATGTTTTTTAGGCAACATTGAATGAATAGTATCCATTCTAAGATTGTAATAACATTCTTTTGCTACTTCTTTAAATTCTGCTGTGATAGAAGTTTTACCAGAACTAGATGCACCGTTTAAAATTATGATTTTATTATTTAGCATTTAATAATTCTTTTTTGTACCAATTCCAAGAATCCTCAACCTGTTTCTCCAAACTAGAATACTTCGGTTTCCAGCCCAAATAACTTTTAGCTAAATCAGAATTACATATTGAAGTTGCTGCATCGCCTTCTCTTCTATCAGATAGAACGACATTTAATTTAATTCCAGTAATTTTTTCAACTGCATTTACCATTTGCTTCACAGAAAATCCATTACCATTTCCTAGATTGATTTTCATTGATTTATTTTCTAACATTAATTTTTTCAAAGCTAAAACATTCGCTTCCGCAATATCTGAAACATGGATATAATCTCTAACACATGTTCCATCTGGTGTGTTGTAATCATTACCATAAATATGAAATTCTGTCTTATTTTTAATTGATTTGAAAATGCAATTTAAAAGATTTGAATTATTTAGTGATAAATCACCTATTTCTAAATCTGGATCTGAACCTATTACATTAAAATATCTAAATGCTATTGATTTTAAGCTATAAGCAACATCATAAGTATCTAATATATTTTCAACCATTAATTTTGATAATCCATAAGGTGTTAATGGATTTTTAATATCGTTTTCATCAATTTTTGGATTTACGCTATTGAAAATAGCTGAAGTTGAAGCAAATATAAAATACTTTACTCCTTCATCAATACTTGTTTTTAATAAAGTATTTGTAGCAAACAGATTATTCATATAATATTCATAGGGATTTTTTACGGAATCAAATGTTGATTTTGAAGCCGCAATATGATAAACAGCTTTGATATTATATTTTTTTATAGTTTCTTTTACTAATTCTGCATTATTTACATCACCTAAAACAAAATCGCCAAACTTTACTAACTCTTTATGTCCGCAACTTAAATTATCTAATACTACTGGATTATAACCATTGTTTTTTAATGCCTTGCAAATATGCGAACCAATATAACCAGCTCCACCGGTAACTAATACAGAAATCATAATCTTTAACTTGATAATTAATAAAAAAATAATATTAAAATTAAATTAATAAATCAATTATTGATTTTGGATTTTTAAGATATAATATAAAGAAAAACTAAAATTTTATGCGAAAGAGATTATTAATAGCGATAGATGGTCCATCAGCCTCTGGTAAGGGAACTTTGTCTGATTTATTATCAAAAAAATTTAATATACCACATTTGAATACTGGTGGATTATATAGAGGAACTGCTAAAAAATGTCTTGAAAATAATATAGATTTAGCTGATGAAAAAGCTGTTTGCGAAATGGCAAAAACATTAACTAAAGAAGATGTAGATAATCCATTGAATTTTACTGAAGATATGGGTGGCAATGCTTCTACTATTGCTAAAATGCAGTGTGTTAGAAATGTTTTATTAAAATTTCAAAAGGATTTTGCAAATCAAGATGGTGGGGCTATTTTAGATGGCAGAGATATTGGAACTGTTATTTGCCCTGATGCTGATTATAAATTCTTTGTGATTGCTTCTGCTGAAGAAAGAGCAAAAAGAAGATATAAAGAAATGCTAGAAAAAGGTAAACAAGCCGATTATGATGTAATACTTCAACAGTTGAAGGATAGAGATGAAAAAGATATGAATAGAGAAGCAAGTCCATTTAAAAAATCTGACGACGCAATTTTAATTGATACAACAGGCAAGACTATTCAAGAAGTATTTGAATATGTATTAAGTCTTATAAAATAACTTTGTAATTTTTTTTATATTGTGCAAGTTATAAAAGTGGACTAAGTGTATTGTATGCAAATTTGGATTTTATTATCTCTTCTTTACTTTTAAAAATTAAATAATATCTTTAGGCAAAGTTTGGTATATTTATTTGTATTCAATGGAATTTTTAAAAAAAATACATTCTTTTCTATTTGGTAAAAAAATTAGTTTTTTATCTAAAAAAAATTCCACTTTTTTGTTATTAGTTTTAATACTAATAATTATAATATCACCAGTGCATGAAGGACTAAAATGGCTAGGATTATCATTAGCTATGTTTAGTACAATGACAAATGATTCCATTCAAACGCTAGGGACTTTTTTAAGTTCAAATTCAAAAGTTAAATGGTGGAAAATGTGGATTTATATTGGCTTGTTGTTTGCAATAACAATGCTAATTGGCTGGTTTGTATTTAATCATAAACTAGATTTTTTGAGATTAAATGATATTCCATATAATCCAAATATTGGTATAATGCATTTTGCTGCCCCTATTTTATTAATTATTTTGACTTGTAATAAAATTCCAGTTAGTACAACATTTTTAATATTATCTGTTTTTTCCACACAAGATGTGTTGGGTTTTATGCTAGTAAAAACATTTTTTGGTTATATTTTAGCTTTTATTCTTAGTTTTGTACTATGGTCATTCTTGCAAAAATTTTTTAGAAAAATATTTGAAGATAGAAGTGAAGCCAGAATAAGAAAATGGAGAATTTTTCAATGGGTTTCTAGTGGTGCATTATGGGTTGCTTGGTTAATTCAAAATTCCTCAAACATGGTTGTTTATATTCCACGAAAAATTAGTATTTATGAATTAATTTTAATTATTGTATTAGGTTTTATTATGATTGGTTTTACCATTTATAATAGAGGGGGTCCAATTCAAGAAATTGTTGATGAAAAAACTGATATATCAAATATTCACTCAACTTCTATGATTAACTTAAGTTTTGCAATAGTAATTTTATTAATGACATATATTGGAACCATTCCAGTAGCTACAACTTGGATGTTTATAGGTATTTTAGCTGGTAGAGAATTAAGTATTGCAAAATATGAAACCAGCCAGAATTCAAATTTAAAAGACAGATTCAAAATTGCTGAAAAGGCCATATTAAAAGATTTAGTTTTAGCTGGCATTGGAATTACAATTTCACTTATATTCTATATGATTAATACAACATTTGTTTTATAATTCTTGAATTTTTCCAAAGTACAACCTATATTCTAATTAGTTTAGAAAATTGGAAAAATTATGAAATTTGAACAATATACTGAAAAACTAAAGCAAGCTATTCAACAATCTCAATCAATTGCAATAGAAGCTCAAAATCAATTTATCACTCAATTACATTTATACACAGCAATTCAAGCAGATGAAGATGGTTTAGTATCACAAATACTTTCATCAGCTGGTGGAAATATTGAGTTAATTGACCAAGATATCATGGAGAGATTATCAAGATTGCCGAAAATTACTGGTTCAAACATTGAACCAACACTAAGTAGTGACTGTGTTAGAGTTTTAACACTTGCAGAAAGAATTGCAGAAAAAAGAAAAGATAAATTCGTCACTTTAGAAATTATTTTATTAGCATTCCTAGAAGAAGGTGGAGAAATCGCAGGAATTTTCAAATCTCATGGTATAAATGAAAAAGGTTTAAATCATGTTATAACCAAATTAAGAGCAGGAAAGACTGCTGACACAGACACAGCCGAAGGTGGCTATCAAGCACTAGAAAAATTCACAAAAAATATCACAAAACTTGCAAAAGATGGCAAACTTGACCCAATCATTGGAAGAGATGAAGAAATCAGACGAGCCATTCAAGTTTTATCACGAAGAATGAAAAACAACCCTGTTCTAATTGGCGAACCAGGTGTTGGTAAAACTGCGATTGTTGAGGGTTTAGCCCAAAGAATCATCAACGGAGATGTTCCTGAAAGTTTAAGAGATAAGGACATTTTAAGCCTTGATATGGGAGCATTAATCGCAGGTGCAAAATACAGAGGTGAATTTGAAGAAAGACTAAAAACCCTACTAAATGAAGTTGAAAAAGCCGAAGGAAAAGTAATTTTATTCATTGATGAATTACACTTACTTATTGGAGCAGGAAAAACCGATGGTGCAATGGACGCCTCAAACTTGCTAAAACCAGCACTCGCAAGGGGCGATTTACATTGTATTGGTGCAACAACCCTTGATGAATACAGACAATACATTGAGAAAGATCAAGCCCTAGCAAGACGATTTCAACCAGTCTACACACCAGAACCAACCATTGAAGACACAATTTCAATCCTCCGAGGTATCAAAGAAAAATACGAAATGCACCACGGAATTAAAATCAAAGACGACGCACTTGTTGCCGCAGCCGTGCTTTCAAGTAGAGACATCACCGACAGATTTTTACCAGATAAAGCCATTGATTTAAGTGATGAGGCAAGCAGTAGAATCAGAATGGAACTTGATAGCAAGCCAAC
>JAQTXT010000049.1 GCA_028688645.1 Rickettsiales bacterium | reverse complement strand
AACATTATTGGCACTTTTTAAAAGATTTAATTAGAAAGTTTAGATTAAATTGTGATAATTTCTATGAGAATTTAGATAGAGCTTTAAAAGAGAGATATGTTGCAACTAAAATGTGAAAGGCTATAATAGTCATGTTTAATATAAAGAATTAAATACATTATCTTACCTATTATACCAAAACAAATAATTTAATTCAAAATCGCTTCATTCAAGCACTCACTATACCCAAACATTTCAAGTAATATTTTAATTGGTTGACTACTCAATAATTCTTTATTCTCAATAATATCCCTCGCTATTTTTGATGCCTCAAGCAACAAATTATAATTTTCCATTAAATCGGCAATTAAATATTCTTGAAAACCACTCTGTCTCAGTCCAAGCATTTCACCACTTCCTCGCATTTTTAAATCCTCTTCTGCTATAAAAAAACCATTTGAGCTTGATTTTAAAATATCCATTCTTTTTCTTAAATTTATAGTTGGTTTTTCATAAAATAAAATACAATAAGACTGTTTTTCACCCCGTCCAACTCTGCCTCTTAACTGATGCATTTGAGATAAACCAAACCTTTCTGGATTTTCAATTACAATAATTGTTGCATCAGGAACATCAATTCCAACTTCAATAACGGTTGTTGAAATCAATATTTTTACATTGCCATCTCTATTTTCAAAATCTTCCATTATTTTATCTTTCTCATCTTCACTTAATTTTCCATGAATAAAACCTAATTCTTTTTCATCAAAAATATTTTTAAATTCTTCATATCGTTGATATAACGGAGTTGCTGGCAAATCTTCACTTTCTTCAATCAAAGGACAAATCCAATATACTTTTTCGCCTTTGCTAGTTTTTTCTTTAATTCTGCAAATTAAGTCATTAAAACTTTCTTTTTGAACTGAACTCGTAATTATTTCTTTTCTATTTTTCGGTTTTTCTTTGATTGTAGAAACTTCCATATCTCCATAAATAGTTAGTGCAAGTGTTCTAGGTATTGGTGTTGCGGTCATAATAAGTACATCTGTATTTTTGCCTTTTTCAATTATATTTAATCTCTGCACCACACCAAATCTGTGTTGTTCGTCTATTATAACATAACCTAAATCTTTAAATTCAACATTGTCTTGAAAAATCGCATGTGTTCCGATTAAAATATCAATTTCACCGTTTTTTAATTCTTCTAAAATTTTTTCTCTTTTTTTACCTTTAATTTTCCCAGTTAGAAGAGCAATTTTTATTTTTGATTTAGTTTGAGGAACTGATTTATTGGTAGCTGAGGAAAAATCATCGTTTAATAATGAAGAATTATTTTCAATTGAAGAAAAATCCCCCTTACCCCCCTTGACAGAGGGGGACATGATAGAGTCCTTGACATGAGGGAAGATGATAGAGTCCTTGACAGGGGTAGCAAAAGGTGTTTCTGCTAAACTTGAAATTGGTGATTCTACCGAATTTAAAGTATTCTCTTCACTTACAATATTAAAATCACTGTCTTCACACATTTTTTTCATCAATTCATAATGTTGAGTTGCCAAAACAGAAGTTGGCACCATCAGAACAACCTGTTTTCTATTTTCCAAAAAGGGTAACATTGTTAAAAATGCCACTACTGTTTTTCCACTACCAACATCACCATGCAAAAGCCTTAACATTCTTTTATGAGAATAAATATCATTCTCAATTTCACTGATGACTTTTTTCTGGTCATTCGTCAATTCAAATGGTAATTTTTTTAAAAAAAATTTTTTCAATTTTTGTTCTTTATTTTCCAATGAAACTTTATCTGTTTTAACTTTTAATTTTTCTCTTATTAAACCAAGTGCTATTTGATTGGCCAATAATTCATCGAAAGCCAGTCTTTCAACAAAAATATTTTTTTCTTCATCTTCTGTAATATTATGAAGTCCGATAATACTATCTTTCCAGCTTTTCCACTGATGCTCAAATAAAAAATTGTTGTCAATCCACTCTGGTAAATTTGGTAAATTTTTTAAAACATTCTGAATACTTTGCCTTAAAACTCTATTTGAAAGCCCGTAAGTCAATGGATATACCTGCTCGAACTTCGGAATATTGAAATTATTGACATAATCAGGATGGGTCATTTGTAATGCATTATTAAATCTTTCAATTTTTCCACTTATAGTAATTTCATTGCCGATTTCAAAATATTTCATTAAAAAATCTGGAATTCTACCAAAATAAACAACGGTAATAAAGCCAGTTTCATTACTACATATAATCTTAAGAGGCTGATTGTATCTAAAAGGTTTTTCGATTGTATCAATACCAACTTTAACTGTGATATATTCTCCATCTTGAACTGTTATCAAACTAGGGTTTTCAATTCTATATTGAACTCTTTCTGGTTTATGGTAAATTAAGTCTATAACTTTTGGTTCTGTTTGATCAAAAATACGATTAGAAATCAACAATTTTTTGTATATTGCGATAGTCTTTTCACCAAATCCTTTCAATATACCTAATGGAGATAATAAATATTCTAATTCTTTAATCATGGTAAAATAATTTTAACTAAAGTTATGATATTGTCGCAAAGATAAAAAGCAATAATCTTATATTGCAAAATACAAAATTTTACTTAGAATATTCTTTATTATAAGAATACAAATATAATGTTAGAAAAACTAAAAACTTTTTTTGATAGAAAAAAATTATTGTTTAGCGGAATATTGATTATAATATTATTTTTCGTTATTGATATTTATACCAAGAGATTAGCTTTTTCAAAAGTTGATTATATTATGCAAAAAACAGCAGGAATTCATACACATATTTATGTTAATGAATACTTTAATATAGTCAAAGTTATTAATACTGGTGTTAGTTTTGGAATATTAAGAAGTATAACAAACGCTCAAATTATTTTATCAAGTATAACATTTGTTATAATTAGTTTTGTTGCTTATCTTTTATTCAAATCAAAAACAAAATATAAAATGATAACTTACTCATTGATAATTTCTGGTGGATTGGGAAATATTTATGATAGAATTTTATTTGGTGGAGTATTCGATTTTTTAGATTTTCATATTGGAAAATACCACTGGCCAGCATTTAATATAGCTGATTCAATTATATGTATAGGAGTTTTTCTTTTACTTTTTGAAGATTTAATTATTAAACTAATAGTTAAAAATAAATAAAAATATTTACTTGATTTTAAAAACTTAACATTTACAATATCTATGTTATAGAAGCGGGCGTAGCTCAGTGGTAGAGCACAACCTTGCCAAGGTTGGGGTCGCGGGTCCAAGTCCCGTCACCCGCTCCATTTGTTTTAAATTATAGTCGCAGTTATGCGATTTTTTGTTTTCTTAATAAAATACTTGTAATTTATATTTTATTTTCAATAATTCCTAAAGAATATTTTTCATTAAATAATATGTGTATAAATAAAATAAAAAACTTATTTTGTAAAAATAAAAAAATCAAATATAATCAGTTTTTTGATCAAAAGATTGATTACGCTAAATTAGAAGATATAATTTTTCTCACAAAATCAACAGTTATTGGTGATTATGATGTTGAGAAAAAAATTTATAAAGTTTCTACGCTAAAAAAAGCAACGGAAAATGATATTTCATTTTTAACTAATAAAAAATATGTTGAGGATTTAAAAAATACAAAAGCTGGAGCAGTTTTTGTTGAAAAGAGTATGGTAGACAGAGTTCCGACAGGAACGGTTGCTTTAATACATGAAAATCCACATTTTGCTTATATGTTATGTTTACAAGCTATATATAAAGCTCCAATATTTGAGATAAATGCTGGTTTATCAAGAAAATCACATATTGCTTGGAGTGCAAAAATTGGAAAAAATGTTGAAATTCAAGATGGAGCATATATTGACAAAAATGTTGTAATAGGAAATAATTGTAAAATCTGTGCTAATGCAGTAATTTATCATGATTGCGTAATTGGTGATAATTCTTATATCGGTGCAAATTCAACTATTATGTATACAAATATTGGTAAAGATTGTATAATCCACAATGGGGCACAAATAGGCCAATGTGGTTTTGGTTTTGTTCATAATAAAATGTTTAATTTTAAGATTCCGCAAATTGGAAAAGTTATAATTGGTGATTATGTTGAAATAGGTGCTAATAGTTGTATTGATAGAGGAGCTTTAGATGATACGATTATTGAAGCAAATGTAAAGATTGATAATATAGTTCAAATAGGACATGGTGCAAAAATTGGCGCTGGTAGCTTTATTGCAGGAGGTGTCGGAATTGCTGGTTCAACAGAAATTGGAAAATTCGTTCAATTAGGTGGAAAAGTTGGAGTTGCTGGACACATCAAAATCGCTGATGGTGTTCAAATTGCAGGAAATTCTGGTGTTGCACAAGGTATAGAAAAGCCTATGAGTAGTTGGGGTGGATATCCAGCAATGCCTATTAGAAGGTGGCATAAACAAACAATATTATTGGAAAAAATGATTAATAAAAAAGGAGAAACGGAAAATGAATAATGAAATTATAAACATAAAAGAAATCATGGCATTATTGCCACACAGATACCCATTCTTGTTAGTAGATAAAATTAAAGAGTTGGTTCTTAATGAGACAGCTATTGGTATTAAAAATGTAACGATTAATGAAGAATTTTTTCAAGGACATTTCCCTGATGAACCAGTTATGCCTGGTGTATTACAGATAGAAGCTCTAGCACAAACTGCTTGTGTCTTAGTTATAAAATCTTTAGGTGAAAAAGCTCCAAAAAATGTTGGGATTTTGTTTACAACTATTGAAAAAGTAAAATTCAGAAAACCTGTTGTTCCTGGCGATCAATTAGAATTGCATGTAAAAATTTTAAGAAAAAAACTTTCAATTTTTGTTATTGAAGGTATCGGTTATGTTGATGGTCAGAAAGTTATTGAAACAGAATTTTCCGCGATGCTTTATGATAAAGATGCTAAGAAGATTTAAAAGGTATTAAAATGAAAAAATTCGTTGATGAAACTAAACTAAAAAAACTCTGCAAGTTAGCCATGCTTGATGTCAAAAAAGAAGAAGTAGAAAGATATTTGGATTTAATGAATAGCAGTTTAGAAACTCTTGAAGCGCTTGATGATATAAATGTTGATGGTCTAAAAGAATTAACCAATCCTTATGATATGGCTTTAATCGAATACCCAGATGTTGTGAGCGATGGAGACAAGGTAGATCAATTAATGAAATGTGCCCCTACATCATTATACAATTATTTTGTTACACCAAAAGTAATGGAGAAAAAATAGGTAATATATGGAATTAACAAAATTAACTTTACTTGAAGCAAAAAAAGGTCTTGAAGACAAAAAATTTTCTAGTGTTGAATTAACAGAAGCTTGTATTTCTAACATTGAAAAAGACAGAAAATTGAATGCTTTTATCACTGAAACATTTGATTTAGCAAGAGAAAGAGCAATATTATCAGATAAAAAAATATCAGAAGGAAAAAATATTGGAAAACTTGAAGGTATTCCTTTAGCAATAAAAGATATATTTTGTACTAATGGAGTTAGAACAACTGCTGGCTCAAAAGTTTTGGAAAACTTTATTCCTCCTTACGAATCAACTGTTACAAAAATTCTTCATGATGAAGGCTATGTAATGCTTGGCAAGACAAATTGTGCAGAATTTGCCGCAGATGCAACAAATAAAACAAGTTTTTTTGGTGCTTGTAATAATCCATATAAAGCAAAAAATGATGATAGAGATTTAATTCCAGGTGGTTCATCTGGTGGTTCAGCTGTTGCTGTTGCTGCAAATATGTGTTTTGGATCTACAGGCAGCGACACAGGTGGCTCAATCAGACAGCCAGTTGCAATGTGTAATTTGGTCGGTTTAAAACCAACTTACGGAAGAATTTCAAGATATGGAATGGTTGCTTATGCAAGCTCTTTGGATCAAGCTGGATTTTTAACAAAAGATGTTAGAGATTGTGCTTATTTAACACATTTAGTTTGTGGAAAAGATGAAAAAGACTCGACAACAGCGGAACATGATCTACCTAATTTTTTAGAAAAATTGAATTCAAATATAAAAGGCAAAAAAGTTGGTATTATAAAAGAATTTAATAATTATTTAGACGAAATAGAATCTGATATTAAAGAAAAATATTTAAAAGCCATAGAATTATTAAAACATAGCGGAGCGGAAGTAATTGAAGTTTCAATTCCAACAATAACCGCAAGTTCTTTATTATATACCGTTTTATCTTACACAGAACTAGGCTCAAATTTAGCTAGATATACAGGTGTTAGATATGGAAAAAAGACAGATGAAAAATGTGAAACTTATGAAGATGTATTTGTTAAATCAAGGACTGAAGGTTTTGGCAAAAACATTAAAAAAAGAATACTTTTAGGTTATTATTTATCTTCTTCTGAAAATTATGAAAAATATTTCATTAAATCACAAAAGATAAGAAGAAAAATTGCTAATGAATTTGATGAGGCATTTAAAAAAGTTGATATAATTTTCACTCCAACAGATGCTGGAATAGCTTTTCCAATTAACCCCACAGCAGAAGAAAATAAAATAATCAGCAAAAGAGGAATTATAAATGATTATTTTATTAATGCCGTAAATATGTGTGGATTGCCAGGAATTAGTGTTCCTTATGGATTTTCAAAAACTGGTTTACCAATTGGTATGCAGTTTATTGGAAAATTATTTGATGAGCAAAGTACATTGGATTTCGCATTATTTATAGAAGAAAACAAATAATTAACAATCATATTGCCTAATAGGCAAGCTGAAAGGAATGGTTGAAAATTTAATATTATGTATTCGATAGAGAAAATATGCTGTTATTAGAAGATGTTGTTTGATATCATGGGATGCTTTTAAATTAAACCTACTGCATACATAATTTATGATTATTCAATAAATTCAATATGATTTTAATTTTACACAAAATTCCAATTTCTACTTCAAAATTGCAAAAAATAAGATATCTCAAATATATCTTGAAATATAGTATCTTTTCTGATATGATAGCACAAAATTAAATATTTTGAAAAAAATGGAAACAGAAATAGAATTAACACAAACTTTGGCTGAACAAGGTAATGCAGAAGCTCAATATAAATTTGGAATATATTTATTATTAAAACGTCATATACCAAATATTGAAGTAACATATCAATTAGCAGAAAAGTATGGTCAAACGGTATTAGGGTCCAGAGCTACTGAAAATGAAATTGCACAAGCAAGATTATTATTTAGGTTATCAGCAGAACAAGGAAATCCAAAATCACAATATGAACTTGGATTTATGCATTTAATCGGTAATGGTGCAAATGAAGATCCAGTTGAAGCGGCAAGATTATTTAGATTATCAGCAGAACAAGGAAATACAAAAGCAAAGTGCGAACTTGCAAATATGTATTTTAGAGGTATAGGCGTCAAACAAGACTTACAATTAGCTACCAGATTGTTAAAAGAAGCAAGCGCTCAAAATAACGATGAAGCTCAATTTGAACTTGGAACAAAATATATTGAGGGTAATATAGTAAGACAAGATGTGAGATTAGGAGTTCACTTGTTAAGACTTGTACAAGAAAGACAGGCAAAGATGACAAATATTGCAAGTAGCGAATTAGAAAATTTTAAAACAAAATAATTACAACATTTTGTATTTATAATATTTATTCTTAAATATTATATCCATTTTATCTCATAATTGTTTTTTGTCAGAATAATCCCATACACTCTTACATACAGGATATATATTTGTTTTTAAATATTTTTAAATCCATTTCTAAAATGTTATTGATATTTTTGATTATTTTTAGTTTTTTATTCTCAGGATACCCTGTATGCTTGCTTCAGGGGGGTTGTCATTTATTTCTTTGATTTTTTATTTTCTAATAATATTTTAAAAAATATTAAATCAATATAAGCGAGATTTAGATAGTACATTAGCTATAAAGAAAGGAGGCATAACCTCCTTTATTTTATATAATATGATTAAAAAATATTATTCAAATTTTACTTCAACACCAAAAGTTTTTAGTTGTTTAGCTAAATCTTCCTCAACGATTTTTAAACCATCAGGACTTAATGCCTCACATCTTAAAGTTAAATCTGGTTGAGTATTTGAGGCTCTAACAAGCCACCAACCCTCTGGCAAATTGCATCTAACTCCATCGACACCAACAAAATCTCTACCCTCTTTTTCCATCTTTTTAGCTAATTCTTTTGCTATTTCAAATTTTCTTTCATCACCAACTGTAGCCCTAATTTCGCTAGTTCCACAAACCTTTGGTAATGATTTCATTATATCAGCAACAGTTTCTTCACTATTTGACATAATATTTAACAACTTCATCGCACTATATAAAGCATCATCAAAATTATGATTTTCACCCCAATAAATATGTCCGCTAGTTTCACCAGCAAGCTTTATATTATCTTCTTTCATTTTAGCTTTTTGAGCGGAATGACCAGGTTTCCACATTACAGGAATACCACCATGTGCTTTAATATCATTGTATAAAACCATACTAGCTTTTACTTCATTCATAACTTTCTCACCAGGATTTTTTTTCAAAAAATCTCTAGCAAATATAAGTTCTAATTGATCTCCGTAAAGTAAAAAACCTGTACTATCAACAACACCAATTCTATCTCCATCACCATCAAATGCTATACCCAAATCAAATTTTCCATCGATAACTGCTTTTTGCAATAGTACCATATTTTTAGCAACAGATGGATCTGGATGATGATTTGGAAAATCTCCATCAACATCAGCGAAAATTGTTTCATTTTTACCTGGTAATTTTAAAACTATATCTTTTAAAACAGCTCCGACAACTCCATTTCCAGCATCCCAAACCACATTTAAAGTCTTTTTTCCACCTTTGAATTGTTTTAAAATAAAATTAATATATTCTTGTCTTAAATGTTTATTTTCAGTGATTGTTCCATTTCCATCAATAAATTCACCACTTTTTGCTAATCTACCAATTTCTTGAATATCATCACCCCAAAACGGTCCTTCTTGAGTCAACATCTTGAAACCATTATCTTCTTTTGGATTATGTGAAGCACTAACAATAAAACCAGCATCTGTATTTAATTGTTTCATTCCAAAATAAATTGCAGGAGTTGGTAATAATCCAATAATAGTTACATCAATTCCACACTCAGCCAAACCTTTTGCACATTCCTTTGAATAAGGAACAGAAGTATGTCTACCATCATAACCAAGAACACAAGATTTTAAATTTCTTTTTCTTAGAATAGTTCCAAATCCTTTTCCTATAAAATAGGCATCAACTTCGTTAATTTCTTTATTTACAACACCTCTTATGTCATAAGCTTTTAGAACGGAAGGTTTTATTTCATGAGTTTTGGTCATAATGAATATTTCTTTATTTAAACTAAAAATATACTATTAAAATGAAAAATAAAATGCAAATTATTAAGAAATAATATATTATTTAATAAGTTATCTTGCTAATCTTTTGAAATGCAATACAATACTCTGAATTTAACATTTTTAAACTTAATTTATGGAAGAACAAAAAACAGAACAAGCTGAAAAACTAACAATACAAGATATATTTGATATAATGTATGGAAATAGTACAAAATTTCCCAATAGAACTGAAAATGATTTATCCAGACTAGATCTAAGCGGATTAGATTTATCACAAATTGACTTTCGTGGCATCAACTTTACTGAAGCTAATTTAACTGGTGCTAATTTAACTGGAGCCAATCTAACTGGAGCTATTTTGAGATTTGCTAACTTAACTGGAGCTAATTTAACTGGAGCTAATTTAACTATGACTGCCTCAACTGGAGTTAACTTAACTGGAGCTAATTTAACCGAAGCTGATTTTACTAGAGCTAACTTAACTGGAGCTAATTTAACTGGTGCTAATTTAACACAAACTAATTTAATTCAAGTTAATCTAAATAGTGTAATCTTAAAAGATGCTATTTTTAAACATTCTATTTTAATACAAACACAATTTGAATTCGCTCATTTTGAATCTACTAGTTTTGATTCTGTCTTCTTATCTCCACCTATTCCTTCAGAATTGATTAATTTAAAGACATGTCTTGTAGAAAATTCTAGTAATTTTATATTAGTAGAAGGTTGCATTAGCAGCCCACGGATTCAACAACAATCACATATAGCAATATTAA
>JAQTXT010000179.1 GCA_028688645.1 Rickettsiales bacterium | reverse complement strand
ATTTATCAAATGATATTCTTATTTTGCAAAGTAAAAATATAAAAGAATTAATAGGAAATTTATTAAATAAATTATATCCAAATAAACCAAAATATATTTTGGGTGTAACTGGAACAAATGGCAAAACATCTGTTGCTGAGTTAACAAAACAATGCATAGCTCAATTAGGTTTTAATGTGGCGTCTATAGGTTCTTTAGGTGTCAGATATATGCTAAATGATGGAACAGAAGGTGAAAAAAAATATCAACATTCACTAACAAATCCAGATATTATAGATTTTCACAAATATTTATACGAATTAAAAACAGATAAAAATATTGATTATGTAGTAACTGAAGCTACAAGTCAAGGTATGAGAAATGGTCGTATAGATGGTGTAGAATTGAATGTTGGTGCATATACGAATATAACTCGTGATCACATTGGAGATGATCCAGCTTTACATAAAAATTTTGATGATTATTTCGATTGTAAAATGCTACTTTTTACAAAATATTTAAAAAAAGATGGCTATGCTGTATTGAATGCTGATATTCCAGAATTTGAAAAAATTGCAAAAATTGTAGAAAAAGAAGGACAACAAATTCTAGATTATGGTTTTAATGCAAAAGCTATAAAAATAAAAAATATAAAAAGTACAAATTATGGACAAGATATTATTTTGGAGTTATTTGGCAAAGAGGAACTTAAAATTAAATTGGGGATTATAGGCAAAATTCAAGCATATAATATTTGTTGTGTAGTCGGCAATCTAATTGGCTTGGGCCTTAAAGATAGATTAAAAGAAATAGATTTCATGAAAATTAAATCAGCAAATGGAAGGGGCGATTTAATAGCTGAGTTAAAAAATGGTGCAAAAATATTTATGGATTATCCCACAACAGAAGATGCTTTGAGAAATACCATAAAAACATTTAGAGATTATCAAAATGATAGAGGCGGTAAGGGTAGAGTTATTATTTTGTTTGGTGCGGGTGGAGATAAAGATCCTTTTAAAAGACCAGGAATGGGTAAGATTGCTACAGATTTAGCAGATTTAGCGATAGTTACTGATGATAGCCCTAGAACTGAAAATTCAGCTAAAATTCGTGATGATATAATGAAAGGTTGTGATAAATCAAAGGCAATAAATATAGGAAATGATAAGCCAAATGAAACAATTGAAGGTAGAACGAAAGCTTTAAAATATGCTATATCCATATTAGTCAAAGATGATATTTTAATAACTAATAAAGGACACGAAACTTATATCGAAATAAATGAAAAAGAAGAACATTATCCAGAAAGAGAGTTGATAGAAAAATTTACAAAAGAAAGAAATAAAAGTTTATAAATTCTTCTATATAGTTGAATTCTTTATTTTGTTTAGACATAAATTTATAGACGATAAATAATAAAATGTAATATTACAACTATTAATTAAATAACCCGCCAATCTAATTAGCGGGTTATTTTTTGATTAATAATTTTAATTTTATTTTAAAATCTTTTCAACAGCTGGCAATTTGCCTTTTTCTAACCATTTTAAGAATGCACCACCTGCAGTTGATACATAAGTAAATTCTTCAGTTAGATGAGCTTTATTTAAAGCTGCCAAAATATCACCACCACCAGCAACTGATTTAATTTTTGCTTTGCTTGTTAATTTTGCAATTATCTCAGCTAAATCGTCAGTTCCTTTGTTGAACGGAGAAATTTCATAAATACCGATTGGACCATTCCAAATAACAGTTTTACATTTATTTAATGTTTCTTCAATCAAAGCAATTGTTTTTTCGCCTAAATCAACAATAATGTCATTCTTTTGAACATTATCAATAGAAACTGTTTTTACTGGTTGATTTTCTGCAACTTGACTTGCAACAACAACATCAACTGGCAAAATCACTTTACAATGACTTTCTTCTGCTTCTTTTAGTAAGCTTAGAGCATCATTCTTAAGTTCTTCTTCTTTTAATGAATTTCCTGTTGGCTTTTCTAGTGCATATAAGAATGTATTGGCCATACCACCACCAACAACTACATATTCATATTTCTTTACTAGAGCTCTTAACAATTCTAACTTTGTAGAAACTTTTGAACCACCAACGATTACCATAACTGGTTTTTCAGGATTTGAAACTAATTCAGTTAAATTCTCTAATTCTTCTTCTAATGTAAATCCTGCATAAGCTGGCAACATTGCAGGTAGACCAACCATTGATGCATGTTTTCTATGGCATGTTGAGAACGCATCATTTACATAAATTTCTGCACCTGTTGATTTTACCAAATCTTTAGCAAAATTTTCATCATTATCTTCTTCGCCTGCATGGAATCTAAGATTTTCAAGTAAAATAACTTCACCAAAATTAGTATTTTTAACATCTTTCTTTGTTTGTTCGCCAATACAATCTTCTGAAAAGTTAAATTTAACTTTTGGCATTAATTCTTTTAATCTTTGTAACACTAACTTCAAAGACAATTCATCACTAAATGCACCCTTAGGACTACCTAAATGAGAAGTCAAAACCACCTTAGCGCCATTTTTTATTAAGTATTCTATAGTTGGTATAGTAGCCTTAATTCTAGTATCATCAATGATT
>JAQTXT010000048.1 GCA_028688645.1 Rickettsiales bacterium | reverse complement strand
AATTTATTTTATGAAAATTATAATAGATTTTTCTTAAGAAATGATTAGATTGCTATTATATTAATCTTGTAAAGTAATAATACATGCATCAAATTTAATTTAATGTAAAAAGTATAAACTGTCCCAAAAGGATTTTACGACGTCCTCTTGATTCAAGAGACTGAGGACAAGAAGGAACAGAAAGTCAAAGATATTTCTAATTACGTTGAGATTGAGCGAGTCACTTTATCAGCCAAGAATATTCAAGCAATAGCTGCCGCTCAGATGATCTGCAATGTCTTAGTTGTGATATTTTACGGAAATGATCTTTACTCAATTGGAGAAGTGAAGATAGTAAACGAAAATGAAGCAAAGTTGATTAATGGTGTCACTTTCAAGTTTGCTCTCAGTAAACTTCTCAAGGATTGTACAAATGCAAAATTACGTGAATATTTGGAAAAGTTTTATTCAAAGAATTTTGAATTGACGTTATAAGAAAAGACTTAATTCGTTCAACTTTGTTGTCAAACCAAATATTTTCCTAATCTTTTCATCAAGAACATTCCTATTCCTTGTATTTATGCGAATGATGAAAATTAAATTCTAAAAATTTAATCTCCAATCATCAAAATGATTCCAGATCTCTTAAATTTGGAAGAAGCTTTACCAATTGATGAACAGGCTGGAGTTGTTTCAACCAATCCAAATGTTTATAAAAGAGTTATCAAAGAAATGAATGATGTTAATGAAGATTTTCACTCATTAAGAACTGTTGTTACACCATCAGTTAATGGAATGATGAATGTATTTAACTTTGTCATGTATCCAAATGATGGCGCTTTTTGCTCATTACCATTGATTGGAAGAATTGTGATACCAAAATCATACCCTTAAAATCCACCTGTATTTCACCTCTTCACAAGAACCAATCGTTTTAATTTGGATGTTTACAATGGATGTGCTGTCAATAACAACATGGAATCCAGTTCAATTTGTTTTGATATTGTAAAACCAACTTCACTGCCTGTCTCAACTTGGAAGCCAGATTTTACAATTTCAACTGTATTCGCATCAATTATGAGTGCAATTGTGAGTTACAAAGTTTAGCAAATGTATGGTGGAGAAAAGGAAGAGTTTGTAACAATGGAAACTCTCAACAGCTCTTTCCAAAATGTAAAGCAAGAGATTGTTAAAAGATGGAAATAAATCAGTAAGCTTCCTAAAATTCCCATTTTAAAGGCTGTAAGACACATGTGCTATGAAATTAAATTTCCAATCTTATAGAAATACGAAAGTTACGATTTTCTTAAAGCAGAGGAAGTCTTAAAGTCAGAGCCAATAACTCTTCAAGGCAAGCCTTATACTGCGGAATTCAAGTTAAACTCACTGAGCGCTTAATACGTCCTTTCCTTCATTTTAACAAATGACCCAGAAGATATCAAAGCCAGCAAAAACTCAACAATTATTTTTAGGAATGGTGTTACAGCCACTGCTGCTAAAAAGTTACCCAATAAAAAGATAAATTGGTTTTACCATGGAAAGCCACTCAATACTGGAGACATGCTTCTCAACATCACCATTACTGCAAAACAATTCGTCTTTTCTTATCAGGATGAGACAACAAACGGATAATGGGCGATTCATGGAGACACTCCTCTTACCAGACTTGATAAGAAAGTTGTTGGAGATTTATCAAAAGAAAAGTTTTATTTGATGATATTTGTCAAGAACAAGAACAAAAAGTTGGGAGGAAAGTTTAACTTGGGCCAAGTCTTCACAAATGTTGGGTACATTCATAAGGCCAGTTAGCAAAGTGAGTGAATGAAGAATAAAATCGAAAATATTGTCTTTTTTCCTACTTCATTAATTATGATATTATATCGATCTTACTTCTACACGATTTATTATGTCTATAAATAATTTTTTTTCCCGTTTATGGTTGGTTAAGTAACTTGTTCTACACTGTCCATTCAGTTAAATGAAAAATACCATAGTAAATTAATCTGCTTTAAGTTAATGTCTTAGTGAAAAGATTTATTAATTTATTGACAAATTTTTAAACTTTGTTTAAGATGATGCTTCTTTAATGAAATTCAAGATATCATTAAAATTAAACTTTTCTCTCATTTTTTTAATTTATTACCGGTGTTAGATTTTAATTTAAATTATATTAATAAAATTGTTACAAATAACAAAAATTAGGATTATTAATTCAAATCAATTGGCAATTTCTTTTGAATATTTCTTATTCTATTTGTTTTTAAAATGAAATTTTCAATTAAAAATTAATTTTAATAAAATTTTTTAACAAAGTTTAAGAAAAAAATCAAATATAACAACATCCAGTTGATTGTTTGCCTTGCTTAACATCTTCAAGACGAAGTTTGTCCATTTTTTACAGTACTTAATTTTCGAATCTTGTTTACGGATCATCTTGATCAGCATTTTTTTCTTTTTTCTTACCTTTCTGAAGCTACATTATCATATCTTGAAAAGAACTCATTACATTATTTCCAGTTTTTGCTGATACTTTTCTGTATGTCATGTTCTATTTTGCTCCGAATTAGATTGCTTCTTCTTATAAATCTAAACAATTCTGTTTGGCTTCAGGTGTCGATGTAATTTAAGGATTGTCAATAATATCACATTTGTTGCCTTTATAAAAAATATTATTACCAAGCACAAAAGCGACAGAATTTTAAGAGCCGTGATCCCTGTAAAGTTGAATCCAATTTTTGAGATCTTAAAATGTTTATTTTCTGAGAAAATCAAAGACAAACACGGCACAATTTGCATCTCTCAAATAAGCTGGAACAAGACTTTTATATTTTTATTGGCCAGCTGTATCCCAAAGCTGAACACGATAAGTTTTATCTAATTTTACAATGTAAATTACCTTTGAATAAAAATATCAAGTACTTTGAAATGAAATGTTTCTGGTTAGGAAGTCGATTCCTACAGTTGGCTAATATTAAGTGAACTAATTACATTGTTACAAGCATCAAATTAGTCTTTGACAAAGCGCTCTATTATTGAAGTTTTTCCTTTATAAAAATTGATGTTACCTACACTCATGTTGCCTAAAAATACTATTTTGTATTTTGTATCACATAGGCTTGTACTTTCTTCTTGCATTTATTCTAAAGGTTGAAAATTACAATTTTATTAATAACTTTACTTTTAATTTAAACTTTTGTGAATATTAAAAATATAAATACAATGCATTTTATAAAATTGAAGATAAAAAATAGAATAAAAAGATGAATTGATAAATAAGATAAATAGAAGAATCATAGAAAGGTGGATCACCACAAGAGATTCTTTGACCACCAGTTTGGATTTCCGTTGTTGGTGTCCATATTTAACAAGAACTTTCTGGTTTCCTCCCAAATCAAAAGAGTCATTGAGAACATAAGTCCCGGAATACCCAACAAGAAGAAGTCTAATCTTCTACCACCGAAGACTCCGTTAATTCCCGGAATGTAAAGTAAAACAATAAACAAGGCTGTTTCGCAAGCAACACCACCGAACATGTGTTTGTTGACTCCTGAATAAATTAAAGAACACTAAAATAAAATAAAAATTTACTTTTCTTGATTTGCAAGCAAAGACATTTGACCATTGAACCATGACGAC
The DNA here is from genome assembly GCA_028688645.1 of Rickettsiales bacterium. Classification (GTDB taxonomy): domain Bacteria; phylum Pseudomonadota; class Alphaproteobacteria; order Rickettsiales; family UBA1997; genus CALXSC01. Next base: position 6,654 of record JAQTXT010000048.1, on the reverse strand, counting down.
TGTAACAAAGTATCCTGATTGGGCATAATACAAGGCTTCAGTTGTATAGGCAACTGGGCTTCCAGTATATGAACTCAAAGTACCAAGAACTTCTGGCATGTCTGGAACTATTCTGATGTAAGTATTTTGATTCGAAGTATTGTCATATCCACATTTAACGTAGAATGCTCTTAAATCGATTTGTCCATTAATGGTTGAAAGCCAGTTAGGGAAATCACCTGAGAATGCATTATTTCTGTTAGCGCCGTTACAAATCCATTTTGGAGATGCAATGTATTGACTATATCCAAAATACCCAATACCATCATTAGGAGTAAGATTATTGGTACCACTGTACGAAGTCTTGGTTTTATCGAAAGTGTATGCGAAATCAATTGTGTTTGGATCAGCAAATGTATAAATTGGAATTCCTTGAGCGTTAAATTTGGTTGATTCAGCGATAATCGGAAGCATGGTATCGTTAGTCAACAAGAAGAACAATGTATTTGGACTGAAACCATATACTTACATGATAACGAAATAAGTAAAGAATCCTGCAGCTGTAGCGATTTCACCCATTTGACCATAAGCGTGTGCAAGTAATCTTAAAGTAACCAAATGCTCATTTTGTTTTCTTGGTTTTCTGGTCATGATATCAACTTAAGCTTCTTCGTAAGCCAATGAAAGAGCGGGATAAATGTCAGTACCGACACAAATACACAACATGAAAATGTTTGACAAAGGAAGAGGAATTTGCAAGACGACAAGACCGGCGAATGGCCAGATTTCTGTCATGTTACTGGTAAGCAAATAGACAATAGTTTTTTTCAAGTTATCGAAAATTTTTCTTCCTTCTTCGACACCATCAATAATAGATGCAAAATCATCATTAAGCAAAATCATATCAGCAGCATCTTTTGTGACGTCACTACCACTGATACCCATACTGATACCAATGTCGCCTTGTTTAATAGCTGGGGAGTCATTGACACCATCACCTGTGACACCAACAACTTGACCTAAAGCTTGATTGGCTTTGACGATCAAAAGTTTTTGAGCTGGGGTTGTTCTAGCGAAGACAATTTGAGGTTTTTTGCACCAAGCAGTTAAAATTTGTTGTCCTTCTTCTTCACCTTCTTCGAAAGCCTTAACGATCATATCACCGTGAATAACGATGGCGTTAGCTTTTTCAAGAGCTTCTTGAGAAGTGTATCCTTCTTATTTGTAATCTTCATTAGTCTTGAGGTTGATGATACCGATTTGTTTGGCAATGGCGGCAGCTGTTGGGGGTTGATCTCCTGTGACCATGATAACTTTGATACCGGCTGATTGACATTTTTTAATGGCAAATGGCACTGAATCTTTTGGTGGATCCATCAATGAAATCAAACCAACGAAAATGTAATTATCAAGTGGGAAGTTAAAGTTGTCAGGAGTGGTTGTGTTGAAATCGTAGTTTTCATGATAAACCTCTTTATTAAGTGGAAGCATACCAAAACCTAAAACTCTTTCACCGTTTTTACCAAATTTAAGGTTGACTGCTTCGAATTTTTTGTTTTCTTCAGCATCGATTGTTCTGTATTTTCCTTCAAAAAGGATTCTGCCACAATATTTCCATACTTTTTCTGGGGCACCTTTAAGATAGGCGACATAATGGTGATCGGGACCTTATTGTCTGACAATAGAAAGGGCATATTTGTTAGTTGAGTTGAAAGGCATTTTTGATTCAGAGCCATCTTTGCTTCTTCCCATTGGATACAAAGCTCTTGTTTTAGTAATGTCTTCGATTGGTTGATAGAATTTAACCAATGCAGTTTCAGAGGCATCACCCATGACTGGAGCATCAGCATATTTAAATCCTGGAGCTCTTACTTGATCGTCAGAGACGTCGAATTTAGCTTAAGAGCAGATCATAGCAGTATGATGAAGAATTTTGAATGATGGATCTTGAATATCGTACTCATATTCAAAATCAGCACCTTTATGTTATTTGTTGTGTCCTCTAATGACTTGACCATCATACCACAAATTTTCAACGGTCATCTTGTTTTGTGTAAGAGTTCCAGTTTTATCTGAACAAATACATGAAGTTGATCCCAATGTTTCGACAGCTTCTAAGTTCTTGACCAAAACTTTTTTATCAGCAAGCTTTTTGGCTGTAATGGCAAGTGAAATAGTGATACAGGCCAAAAGTCCTTCAGGAACGTTAGCAACCAAAATTCCAATACCAAAGATAATGCATTCAAGCCATGAATAACCAACGACGAACTTTGAAAGGAAGAAGAAAGCAATACCCAAGACAATAGCGATAACTGTAATAATTAAGACGAATCTATCGAGTTCTTCTCTTAAAGGAGATTTTTGTTGTCCTCCTGTAGCAGCCAAATCAGCAATTTGACCCATGACTGTTTTTTCAGCAATGTTGATAACAATACCTCTTCCTCTTCCTTCTTTACACAAAGTACCGAAGAAAGCAATGTTTTTGGTTTCAAAAGGTTCATTAGGATGAGTACATTCTGGGGATCTTAACAAAGGTTCAACCTCACCAGTCAAAGGTGAGTTATCGACTTTCATTTCGATTGAAGACAAGATTCTGAGATCGGCTGGAACTTTTTCACCACTAATAACTTCAACAATATCGCCTCGTACGAGTTTTTCAGCAGGAATTTGAGTAAGCTTTCCATCTCTTAAAACTTTTGTGACTGATGGCAACATGTTCTTGAATCCCTCCATTAAAGCTTCTGATTTAGCACCTTGGGCGAAAGTAATAACACCGGTTAAAACGACGACAAAGATGAGGACGAAAGCCAAATACAAGTTTGGTAAGTTACCAAGTGGTTGAAGAATGTAGGTAATAATACTTAAAATACTACCAATCCAAAGCATAATAGCGAACCAGTTGGTGATTTCTTTCAAGAATCGAATCCAAGCAGGTGTTTTTTCCTTCTCGGGAAGTTTATTGTCACCTTCTTCGAGATTTCTTTTGATGGCCATTTCTGTAGTCAAACCTGTTTCGAGGTTGGCTCCAAATCTGTAGAGAAGTTCTTCCAATGGGATCTTGTGTTCATCCATATTTGAGATTTAGTCTGCCTTGGAATTTTTCTTTTTCTCATCGGCTTACTTGGGATTCTTTGGAGGAACTAAAATAAGAAAAGTAATTACGTTCATGTTATTGTTTCTTTCGGGGTGCGTCGGGATCGAGACCTTTTGTGATTCTGGAGGTTTTTCTGGACTTTTAGGCGGCTACATCATTGGCCATCTTTTGTCTAAGATATTGGAAATCAGCAGCAATGACAGAGCTTGTTCTTGGTTTTTCACCTTGAGGAGCATGGAGGTTACGATGACCAGCACCGACAGCCTACATTTCATACTCTTTTTTCATTTGTTGGTAATAAATTAATATCTGGGCATTAAACTTATTCCCAATTAATAATGCTAAATAAAACAAATTTCCTCATTATAAAAAATGTCAAACCCTATTTTTAATTAACTGTCTAAAATGATACATTCTAACATTACAAACTTCAATCTTTCATCATTTACTTTAATTTGATCAGATTAGTTTTTATTAATTCATTTCCTTTTCATTAAAATAGATTTATTTAATGAGTTTGATATTACATAACTAAAAAATGCAACTATTATTTTTTTTATCAAATTTATTCGAAAAAACGTAATAAACAACAACTTAGTAAATTTGATAATCTCTTGTAAATTTAAATCTATTGTTTTTTCATTCATACTTGCTCCACTGGCTGATATGGATTGCTTGCTGTGAAAAAACCCTTCATTATCCACAACTGTATTAAGGCACTTCCTAGAAGGAAAATTATTTTTATGATTCCTGCCCATTTAATTTTGCTTTCAGAATCTTCAAGATTTGCCTTATGCTTTTCATCTCTCTCGATTTGGTATTACTGATTCCTTGAAACTGACTCCATCTGCTTAAAAGCCTCAGAAAGAGCTCCCTGGACTAAACTAACATCTTTTTTGTCAATCATCTTTCTCACAGAATCATTAAACTCGTAGAAATCGAAAGAAATTTACTTTTACTCATTATCTGAAGATGCGAAACATACCGAAATAGCCTCTAACATTCATAAATAAATTACCTTCACTTGCATATTAGTGAGTAAATTCGTATTAAGAGACAGCATCTTTTTCAAGAACGATATTGCTGCCGTGCTTGATCGTACATTGGACATTTTGATCATCATTACCTGAGACAACATATTAAAGTGTGTAAGTATTTCCACCTTGAAATCTCATACAAAACTATTTGTTTGGAAGAAGCCTAAAATTTAGTGAATAAGCGCATGCTATCAAAAGTAGAATTAATGGAATAACTTTTATCATAGTGATCCTTTGATATTATTTGAATTTTTTTAGATATTATATTAACTCTACAATATCCAATCTCTAATTGAGTTTATAGACTATGTTAGGCTTAGGGTTTTTGGCAACAACTAAATGAATCTAAGCTTCTTTTTAAAAGGCAAGTTAAAATTATTTTCTTTTTAAAAATATCTAAGAAACGCTATGCTATCCATTATTTTCCTCTTTTTATGTCATTTTTCACCATTTTCAGTTCCTAAAGTTGTTAATTCGACTAAGACTATGTATAAAAATAGAAAAACCCTCATAAAAATAGAGCGCAAGATATAAAAATAAAAAATGAAGGAAGAAATAGGTTTGGATTATTTATCACTGTGTGAAGTGACCAAATTATAATATTTATTCAAACCATTCTAAATTCTTCTATAAGGTATAAAATGACTGATCAACTTTCATGTTCCAGAAACTCTCTATAACGATAAAACTCCTTACCTAGGTCAAGTTGTAGTATCGAAAAATTCGAAAAGACTCAACGTAAAACAGTAAAGTTTTCGAACAAATAAATCATGCTATCAATTCGTAAAGAAAATGTCAAGGAAAAAGGCTACTCTGACCGATTCCTACCTATGAGAAAAATGCCCAAGTCTGCCAAAGATCTTTACAATGAACAAATCTAATGGATGGAAGAAGAAGAGTAATGTGCTTCCCCAATGAGAAATTAAAAAAGAGGCCTTACCGTTACAGACATCTACAAGATGGAAGTACTCGGCTAAGGTACAGTCGTCAAAGATGAATACTCATGTGGCGATATTTCTTCCTTTTCAAACTCTAATATTCTGAAATATACTTACAAAGATTAAAATGCTTCTCAAAAAGAATTAAATCGCCTTTTCTCAAACTCACTTATTCAAATCCCAGAAGAAGTGAAAATAAAAAAAGCTAAAAAATAAAGAAGAATCAACAAAGTTCCAGCTAAAGTTCTTGATGCTCCCGGTCTTTATGATGATTATTATCTTAATCTTATTGACTGGTCAATGTCAAATTTGTTAGCTGTCGGATTGAGCAATTCAGTCTATCTTTGGAATGCTGGTAATTCTAAGGTTGTCAGATTGGTTGATGTCGGAAATTAAGATATGATTACAAGCACAAATTTCAATCCTACTGGAAATGTTTTAGCAGTTGGAACTCATTCAGGAGAAGTTCAGTTGTGGGACTGTATTAAACAAACTTTAATTCATACTTATGAAGGACACACTGCCAGAGTCGGTTCTCTTGCTTGGAACAATCTCAATATTATTGCAAGTGGTTCTCGTGATAAAAACATTCTTGTCAGAGATCTTAGAACACATGAAACTATCAATAAAATGGTTGGTCACAAACAATAAGTTTGTGGATTGAAATGGTCTTTCGATCAACAACAATTGGCATCAGGTGGAAATGATAATAAACTTAACATCTGGTCATTACATTCTAACTCCCCAACTTTCAGTTTGATGAAACATACTGCTGCTGTTAAAGCTTTAGCTTGGTCACCTCATCAACATGGACTCCTAGTTTCTGGTGGAGGAACAGCTGATCGAACAATAAGATTCTGGAATTCAATGAACGGATAAGAGACTAAATGTGTGAATGTCGGCTCTCAAGTCTGCAACTTGATGTTTGGTAGAAATGTCAATGAACTTGTCAGCACTCATGGATATTCATTAAATTAAATCAACATTTGGTCAATGCCAAAAATGTAAAAAATAGAAACTTTAACAGGCCACACTTACAGAGTGCTTTATTTGGCCATGAATCCAGACGGAACAACAATAGTAACAGGTGCTGGAGACGAGACCCTTAGATTCTGGAATATTTTCCCTAAAAAGGAAAAATAGTCAAAAGACAAATCAGGATTAAACGCCGAGTCAATCTATTTAAGATGACTTACATTTTTTCAAATTGATTAATTTACTGCTTTTTAATTTCATATTTCCCATTCATTCATTTTCTTTTCTATCTTTTTTGTTTAGAAATTTTTATATTTTTGTGTATATTTTATAATTGAACTACTGAAACGCCTTCTAAGCTCAATAAATTTGATTCAAATAAATTATATAAATAGTCTAGGATCTTATATAAATTAAAAACTTTTCATGCAGTCAGGTACAAGGAAAATATTTGCTAATGAAAGAAGTGTTCCTAAATAATCAAAGCCAACATATCAGCAAGTAACTCATACCTAAAAAGATCTTATTCATCCATATTATGCTCAATATTCAATTAAAAAATAACTTCAAAAAAATAGTTCTGATGTTGATCTCAGAAATCCCAAATAATAATACTTTAAAAACCTCAACC
>JAQTXT010000047.1 GCA_028688645.1 Rickettsiales bacterium | reverse complement strand
TTATGATTTATAGCAAGATAAAAAAATTAAAAAATTAATTTTAATAAGTAAAGAAAAAGGTTTTTTAACTTATGATGAGATAAATGTAGCTTTAAAAGAAACAGAAAAAAAGGTCAATTCATTAGAAGAACTTTATAATGTTCTTGATGAATTAAATATAAAGGTATTAAATAGTGTAGATGACTTCAATAAATTATATTCAGAAGATGGTTCTTCAAATTCTTCTGATAATAAAGAAGAAACTATATCTAGACATACTAATGATCCAGTAAAATCTTATCTTAAATTGATGAGTAATATACCACTTTTGAGCAGAGAAGATGAAGTAAATATAGCTATAAGAATTGAAAATGGTAGAAACAGAGTTTTGAAGAATATTTACTCTGTACCGTTTGTTATGAAATATATTATAGATTGGTATAATGGGCTTTCTAATGGAACAATGCTATTAAGAGACATAGTTAGAATTGATGAGACTTATAGTGGAGAATTAGATGAGGCAATATTAAGAGCCGATAAAGAGAATGATCTTGAAGCTGCAGCCGTTGCTAATAATAGTGATATTAGTTCAATATTTAATGATGAAGAAGAGGAATTCAACAATGAATATGAAGAAGATGAAGATTTGGTTGTTGAAAAGGAGCTAGAAAGTGAAGAAGACATGATTGAAAGTGAAGATGGAGCTACACCTTTTTCAACTATGGAAAGAAGTTTGTTGCCTAAAGTTTTGAGAGTTTTAGAACAGGCTGTTGATGTAGTAAAAGTTATTCTTAATATTATAAAAGATAAGCAAGTAATTTCGGTTTTAAAAGATGATAAAATTTTGATGAAAAATCAAGAAAAGCTTGTCGAAATAATGTTGGATATACCATTAAATGATTCTTTAATTCAATTAATTTTTAAAGAGATAGAAAAAGCTAAATCAAAAATAGAAGAAACAGAAAAAGAATTGTTAACTATGTGTGATGATGAAAATATTTCCAAAAAAGATTTCTTAAAGATGTATGGTTATCCGGAATATGACGAAAAATGGTTAGAAAAAATAAAAATTTCCAAAGATAAACAGTGGATTGATTTATATAAAGTAAGCTCACTAAAATTAATTGAGATCAAAACTAGATTAGATAAAATAGCGAAAGTTGTTGGACTAAGCGTGAGCGATTTTAAGGGATTTATTAGAAATGTTTATGAAGGAAAAGAGGAAGAGGGTAGAGCTAAGAAAGAAATGATACAAGCAAACTTAAGACTTGTTGTTTCAATAGCTAAAAAGTATGCAAACAGGGGTCTACAATTCTTAGATTTAATTCAAGAGGGAAATATTGGTCTAATGCGAGCTGTTGACAAATTTGAATACAAAAGGGGTTATAAATTTTCAACTTACGCCACTTGGTGGATTAGACAAGGAATTACAAGAGCTATAGCTGATCAATCTAGAACAATAAGAGTTCCAATTCATATGGTTGAAACAATCAATAAAATTTCAAAAGCTTCAAGACAATTAACTCAAGAATTGGGTAGAAATCCAACAGCACAAGAAATTGCTGATAAGTTATTAATTCCAGTTGATAAAGTTAGAAAAGTTTTAAGAACCGCTAGAGATCCAGTAAGTTTGGAATCTCCTGTAGGAAGTGATGATGATGAAAGTATGGTTGGAGATTTTATAGAAGATAAATCAGCTGTTTCTCCATTAAAAGCAACTATGTATAATAATTTAAAGGAAATTACAAATAATTTGTTATCTGGCCTGACTTCAAGAGAGGAAAGGGTTCTCAGAATGAGATTTGGTATTGGCATGGAAGCCGATAATACGCTGGAAGATGTAGGAAAGCAGTTTTCTGTTACAAGAGAAAGAATTAGACAAATTGAAGCTAAAGCTTTGAGAAAATTGAAGCATCCAAAAAGAGCTGGAAAGTTAAAGATTTTCTTAGAAGAAAATTAATTTTATTGTTTATTTTTTTCAAGCATTAAGTCTCTCCTTAAACCAAATGTCCAATTATATTAACAGTAAAGGATTATAAACCCTTTACTGTTTAAAATTTTGTATTTATTAAATATATTAAATTTAAATTCGTTGAAAAGTTTGAGATTTTTGCGTTTGCACAGTAGTAAGTTGCATTATAGAAATTTTACCTTCTTTCTCTAAAGTTTCTATTATTTTTTTAAAATTTTCATAAGTAGATCGCTTAAAAGTATTTATAAATTCTTCAACATTAAATTTTTGTCCTTTTTCTCCAAAAACATTAAAATAACAATAATCATTTCCAGTGTTATTATAAGACAAACAATAAAATCCTGGGCATGGCATCTCTGTCAAATACATCTTAACTCTATTAACATCTTGAAACTCGTATGTTTTCATTGGAGATATCTTTGGAGTAGCTTCTGCCTCAGTATGCAGTTGACGAGTCTGCGGTGTAAGTGATGACATACTTATAGTGGTAAATTGTTGTTGATCTTGTGGTTCCGGAGCTGGCGCTGTGGAAGATGAAAGTGCCTGTTCGTTCATAAATTTATTTATTATTAAAATAATGGTTATTGTAATGCTAAATCGTTTTTATGTCAATAAATTTTAAAAATAAATAGTAAGGGATTTTATATTATGATTTTATTCACGGTAATAAAATTACTTTTGACTTTAATAATTATCTTTTTATCATTCTATTAACAATAATTAACAATAGTGTGCTAAAGTGATATTACCGATGTTAAAAGAAGCTTGGATATCAATTATATCAAATAAGTTGAGATCTTTTCTTACTATCTTAGGTGTTGTAATTGGTGTATGTGCTGTTGTTTTGATGGTTGCTACAGGACAAGCAGTCCAATTAGCTATTGATAAACAATTAGAAGGTATTGGCGGAAATATGATGTTAGTCGTTCCTGCTTCATCAAATAGAGGCGGTATTCATAGTGGAAGAGGTGGAATGCCAACTTTGACTATGCAAGATATGGAAGCTATAAAAAAAGTTGAAAATGTTGTTAATGTGGCGCCTTTAGTATCATCAAATTATCAAATTGTGGCGGGTTCTAATAATTGGAATGCTAATGTTTCCGGAACTAATACAGAATATCTAAATATTCATAATTTTAGTATAGCAAAAGGAAATATGTTCTCTGAAAGAGATGTTTATACTGGTAGTCCATTTGCTGTAATTGGTCAAACTATAGTTGATAAATTATTTCCTTATGGGGAAGAACCACTTGATAAAGATATAAGAATAAAAGGAGTTCCTTTTAAAATTATAGGTGTTTTGCAAGAAAAAGGAGCTGGTAGTAGTGGAAGTGATCAAGATAATATTATATTGCTTCCTATAAAATCATTTAAGAATAGATTAACGAGTAATGCATTTCCAGATAGAGTTTCTATGTTTTTTTTAACTTTTGATAAAATCGAAAATATGAAAATTGTTGAAAGAAGAATACAAACTTTATTAGAAGTCAGACATAAGATACCAGTGAATGGAGAACCTGATTTTGAAATTGTTAATTTAACCGAGATGGTGCAAAAAATTAGTATGATTGGACTTATTCTAACTATTTTGTTGTCTTCAGTTGCTTCTATATCACTGTTTGTTGGAAGTATAGGAATTATGAATATGATGTTAACATCTGTTACAGAAAGAACAAAAGAGATTGGAATTAGAAAAGCCATCGGGGCTCCGAACAAAAGTATTTTATTCCAGTTTTTGATAGAATCTATTTTAATATCAGCTATAGGCAGCTTATTTGGTATGATTTTGGGAATTATTTTGTCGCAACTCGGTGGTCATTTATTTGATAAAACAGTCCCAATTAGCATTGCGACTATTATAATATCAATATTTGCCGCGGTGTTTGTTGGAATAGTATCCGGTATAGCTCCAGCAATTAAAGCTACAAAATTAAATCCAATAGATGCTTTGAGGTATGAATAGTTATTAAGTTCTTTCTACTCTCTGTGCCTCTTGTTCTTTATGTCTTTTTAATGTTCTCTCTATAAGCCTATATCTTGTTCTTGCTGTCTTGCTAGTACTTGGAATATCACCCCTTAATCCTATTTCTATTTTTGCATTAATTTCATCCAGTGTTAATGTTTCAGGATTTTCCCCATTAATTTGCAATAATATGTCAAAAATAATTGGTAATTTATCTATCGATTTTTGTTTCAAGGAGTCTAAAAACTCTTGTCTTTTCTCTTTTTGATTTAATGCTCTTTTTATATTTTGGCAGTTTTGCTGTAAAAAATATAAAATTAATTTGTTTTTGTTTAACGCTTCAGATCTTTGATTATATGAAAGAACATAAAAACTTGCACTTTGCCAATATATCTCTTCTGTTGGGATTATTGTTTGTGGACTTCTTAATTGCATAATCTTATCTAATTCTCCAAGTAAAACTGGATCTTGTATGTTTTTTAGTCTTTCTAACATTTTTGAGGTGCCTGTTCCACTAATTTTGTAAGTTTTATTAGGATGCATTACAGCCCATTCATGTTCAGCAGATTCTGGAATATCTTTTTTTATATTCCAGCTCAATAATCTTACTAATGGTTCTATTGGTGTATTTGGATTTTGTATTATTGCGTCTACAATAATATCTGATTCACGTCCATAATCACTTAAATATTTATCAATATTTGACTTGGAGTATTTGGATTTTTTGCTAATGCTAAAGCAACTTCATAATTAAATTTACTTCTTACCTTTTCTGAGACATGTTTTTTGCCTAAATTCCACATATAAACCAATTGTTGTGGATCAATTATTGGGCTATTTACTAAAAAATTACTGATTATTTCACTATTAACTCGTTCGCTGCGGACTATATTAATTATTATCGCATCCAATATTTCTTTAGTCATTTTACCACTATCTCTTGCGGTAGCTAAAAGATGATAAATTTCGTATGGGCTTAAATTTCTTCGAATACGACGGGAATCAATTGTTTCGACTTCAAATATTCGGTTATACATTTCTTGCTCCATATAATAATTATTTATTTAATTTATAATTTTGTCATTATACACTAAATTACCCTAGTATGTCAATAATTATTAAAAATTATTTTCTTATAATTCATATCAACGAAATATAATTATAATGAATCTTCAAACAGCGGAACGCCATTACTATTTTTAGTTTGAAAAATTTGTGAAGTTGTTTCGGTTCTATGTCTAAAAATTGTTGATAAAACTTTTATATTTTTATTTATATAAGTGAATAAAACAACATTTTCCAATATTTGATTATCATGTAAAATTATGTTTAAAAAATTTAGATTATCAACCATGATTTCGAGCGCTTTGATATTTTTATTCATTATTGATAATGCAATTAAATTTCTAATGTGCTCTTCTTTACATTTTGAAAATAATTTTTCGTTTAAACAAATTTTTTGAAATTTGCCGTTTTGTTCATTTGATATTAAATAGATTAAAATTGATTGAATACATTTTCCGTCTATTTCTTCATCTATATAATCGTTTTGTAATACTATATCGAGTAATGCATCTTTATTTTCTTGAACTAATGAATATACTAATAAAGATATATTTTCTTTTGTTAGTTTTTCATATAATTTTTTTTCAAAAAGAAAAAGTTTCATTAATTCATAATTTTTTCTGTTTAAAATTAGTAGAAATAATTGTGGAATATCTGAAAAATAACATCTTATATCTTCATAATAATTATAATATAATGCTTTAAATAGTTCATTATTACTATTTACTACGGAATATTGAATTATATTTAATCCATTTTCATCACGAACTAATTCAGCTCTTATATCACTATTTGTTATTATTTGCTTTATAATATTGTAATTTTCTTTTTTTATGGCTTTAAATAAGATATCTGACACTGTTTTATGTAATTCTTCAATTCCCGTTTTTAGTTTAAAAGCGTTTTGATTATTTTGATGAATTTTATTTAGTGAAGATATATCTTTAATGGTTTTGTTTAATTTTATACTATACATAGCGCCTCTCTATTTATTTGTAATAAATTTTGTAGTATCTATTATGTTAGAAAAATCTTTTACAAGATATTGAATAATGACCAAATTATTTTTGTCATTGGCTAATTTAACTATATTTTTAACTAAATTGTCGTCCAACCTAGTTAATGCTTCATTGAAATATTGATTTGACAACATGATTTCTATAGATTTTTCATTTTCGTTCAAAATTGATAATAAAAATATATTTTCAATATCTTTATCACAAAATTTTTTTATTAATTTAGGATAAGAAAACATGAGTTTTAAATCGTCTAATTTATTATATGAAATTGAATATAAAATAGAAGGTTGAATATTTCTTGAATCTAAAAAATTTGAAAAATTATTTATAATTAATTCAATTATGTTTTTTTGCTTGTTTTTTATTGCCTTAAACAAACATTCTATTATATTTTCTTTTCTTAAAGATTTTTCAAAATTTTTCAAAAAGAATTCAACTAATTCAAAATTTTCTTTTTTAAAGACTATTGTGAATAATTCTGGAATATTTTTAAAATAATAATCTGTCAAATTATTCAAATTATACAAAAAATAAAATAATTCATTATTTGAAGAAAATAAGCCGTATTCAACCAAATTATAACCATTTTCATCAATTAAATCTTCCTTGTAAATATAAGGTGATGATAAAATTGTTGTAATTACTTCTTTTTCATCATCTTTGGCCGCTTTGAATAAAATTTTTGACAATTTTTTATGCAACTCCAATAACTTATATTTTTTTTCTTTCAAATCAATACAAGTGTGTTGCCTAATCTCCTCTATCTGCTTTAACAGTTTTTCCATTTCGCACTCCACAAATCATTAATAAATAACAATTTATTTATAAGGAGGACAAGTGTACCCCTTATTTGATAATGTAAAAATTTCCACACCGTCTTTTTTTACAGCCATTGTGTGCTCGAATTGGGCTGATAAGCTTTTATCCCTTGTTGTTGTAGTCCATCCATCTAATTTGCTGATTAAGACTTCATATTTGCCAGCGTTTATCATTGGTTCTATTGTGAATACCATTCCTTCTTCCAAAACTAAACCCTTGCCTTTATTTCCATAGTGTAAAACTTGTGGTTCATCATGAAATTTTTTTCCTACTCCATGACCACAAAAATCTCTCACTACAGAAAATCCTTCTTTTTCTGCATGTGTTTGAATAGCATAGCCAATATCACCTAGGGTATTACCTGGCTTTACTTGCTCTATACCAAGCATCAAACAATCGTAAGTGCATCGTGTTAATCTTTTAGCTTTTATTGACGGATTTCCAGCATAATACATTCTACTAGTATCACCGTAATATCCATCTACAATAACAGTTACATCTATATTTAATATATCTCCATCTTTCAACTTTTTATCATAACTTGGTATTCCATGACAAACAACATGATTAACAGAAATACATGTTGGTTTTGGATAACCGTGATAACCAAGAGGTGCTGCGATTGCGGACATTTTCTTTATTTTGTCATAGCATAAATCATCCAAAAAACCAGTTGATACTCCAACATCTACAAAATCAGTTATATAATCAAGAACCTCAGAAGCTACTTTACCAGCCTTCCTTAATCCTTTGAAATCCTGTTCTGTATATATTGGTACATTAGACATTTTAAATATTTTTGTACATCCTGTAAACTTTAATTTTAGGGAGGATATTTTTTAAATCAAGTTAAATTAATTTTTTCAATATTTATTTATTGAAAAAAGAAAAACATTTAGTTAAGATTTTAGCAATTTCAATAACATAATTTTTTATGAAAAATAAAAAAGTTAAAACGATAGTATTCCCTGTGGGTGGGTTCGGTACTCGTTTTTTGCCTGCCACAAAAGCTACACCAAAAGAAATGTTACCAGTTGGTGAAAAACCACTAATTCAATATGCCTTTGAAGAGGCTATGGGCGCTGGAATAGAGAGATTTATATTTATTACAGGAAGGAACAAAAATTCAATAGAAAATCATTTTGACAATAATTTCGAATTACAAACAGTGCTTTCTGATGCGAAAAAGAATGAAATGTTAAAAAAAACAGTTGGTTGGTTACCGCCTGCAGGACAAATTATTTTTATGCGACAACAACAAGCATTAGGATTAGGACATGCAATATTATGTGCTGAAAAATTCGTTGGAAATGAACCGTTTGCTGTAACTCTTGCCGATGAGTTATTTTATAAAAAAGATGTAAATATTTTGAAAGAAATGATCAATATTTATGAAAATATTGGTGAAAAATGTAATTTAGTTGCAATTCAAGAAGTTGAGCACAAAGATGTTTCAAAATATGGTATCATATCTCCAGAAAAAGATTTCGGACAATATTTAAAACTCAATGACATGGTTGAAAAACCAAAGCAGGAAGAAGCCCTATCAAACTTATCTATGACAGGAAAATATATATTTGAACCTGAAATATTTAATTACATTAAACAAGTTGAAGCTGGTGCTGGTGGTGAAATTCAAATTACTGATGCTATGAAAAAAATGTTAAAAGATTATTCTGCTTATGCATATAAAATGGATGGAGAAAGATTTGATTGTGGAAGTTTAGCTGGATATTTAAAAGCAAATATTGCTTTTGCATTGAATAATAATGAAACTAGAGAAAATACGGAAAAAATAATTGAAGAGTTTTATAATAAAATAAAGAAATAAGTTTTATTAAAAAAATTATTTCAAAAAACCCTAAATTTTTATTTAGGGTTTTTAAAATTGGTGAAGATGTACACTGGATTCTGTTATGATAACCATTAATCTAGTCGTGTAATTGCTTACAAAATCTATCTACCTACCTTTCCCTTGTGTGAGAGACACTCTACCATTGCTGATAGACGGTTATGTTTGGTATTTCTCCTAGTGGGGTTTGTCTATGAAAAGTATTGCTACTATCATGATAAGTTCTTACCTTATCTTATCACCCTTACCCTTGCGGGCGGTATATTTTCTTTAAACACTATCCCTGTCCTTACGAACGGCGGTCTCTCTCCGTCACTATTCCCTCATGGAGTCCAGACTTTCCTCTCGCCTTCATATTAACAAATAAATTTGTCAGAAAGGCCAGCGATTATCCTCTTCACCATTTACAATAATAGATAAAATATGTAATTAGTCAATAGTTTAGTTAAAAATTAAAATAAAATAGTCCCCAGTCTAACTGGAGGGCTTGGTACACAAAAAGAAATTAAATATTAATTTAATTTCTTTTTTCTCTTAGACAAAATTTACATAATAGAACAAAGATTGATAGAAACATAACTAGGATTATCTGGGTTAGCATTTTGACTTAATGCTCTTCTTTCCTCAAGATAAGAAACAAAACCACCAGCAGTTGCTTGACCTGCAGTAGCAGGATTGCCAGGTTGTCTTACTGAATTTTCAGAAAATACACCATTTTTCACATACTCACCAGTCCTCATGCCACCATATTTCTGACACATATTAGCAACATCTTGAGCTATCTTTTCTTCATCTATTCTTTCTGTTTTAGGTATTTGATATTCAAAAAATCCATCTTTTAAAAAATTACTATCATTTGAAAAAATTATCTTTCTTGAACTAGAAATATAGTGAACGAATGATGTTCCTCCAGAATTATTTTGATACCTAGCAGAAAATCTTCTTTCATCTTGTATTTCCCTACAAGATAAAATATTTCGTCGTAAACAAGAAATAGCAATTTTAGTACCATGTGTTTGGCACATTAAAGCAATATTTTGAGCTATATTTTGAACATCTCTAGTTAATTCACATGAATTAGTTTTATATATTTTTATTTTGGATTCAAAAGATTCTCCGTTTCCCAAATCCGAAATAATTATTTTTTCCAAACATGGAATATATCTAACTGACGACAATCTTCTTGAACCATTTTCATAATAAGATACTTGCTCTTTTGGTTCTTGTTGCCTCAAACCATTTAAAATAGTTAGTTCTAATTCACCAAATGTTTTTTGAGTTGTTATTTCCATTCTCTGTTTCAAATAAGGATTTAATACCCTTAAACCCATACTTGTTAAATACCTTCTTTCTTCTAGAGCATTCTTGTTGTGACTTTCAACAAAAAAAGTCAATAATTCTCTTAAATTCTTTTTCTCTCTCATTTGCTTAGAAAATTCATCTTTATAACTATGTAATATAAAATTTCCTAAATCAAACGAAATTCCACTACCAGTTATCATCATTAACTTTGATTCTCCAGGAGAATGAGGATGACCTCCAGTCATTCTTAAAGAAGCTGAAGTTCCATCATCAAATTCCATAACGATATTCAATAAAGGTGTTGATGAGCGATCCTCTATTTTGATAATTATTTTATCAAGGATATTTC
>JAQTXT010000046.1 GCA_028688645.1 Rickettsiales bacterium | reverse complement strand
TAGTTTTCATAATAGTTCCTATTTTATTTATAAATTAATAATTAATTCCCTAACATTTGATTATACTTAGAATTTGGGTATTGATTTTTTCTCTTTTTCCAAGCTTCTTCAAATGCTTTGTCACTCTTTTCCTTTAACTCGTCACGATGTTCTATTTCATACTGCCTTTGTCTTTCATAATCTCTTTTGGCCATTTGAAATTTTATCCCATGAAAGACAAAATAACTTATTCCTAAAGCAATTATGGCAAGTAAGCCGATAATAATTGAGTTTTGTATAGTTTTCATAATAGTTCCTATTTTATTTATAAATTAATAATTAATTCCCTAACATTTGATTATACTTAGAATTTGGATACTTCTTCTTAAAACCACTTTTTTGGTATTCTTCAGCTTCCGATAACGGACTTACAGTACTAACATTAATAAGCCCGCTATAGCTTTCCTTAGCTTCACTTCTAAGTTTTAATGCCAGTAATATATTATTTTTCTTCAATTCTACTAAATTTTCAAGAGCTATTTTATTTTGCAAATCCAAAGCCTCTTTTAATCTCTTTGTTTGGTCATTTTCTCTAGCCAAGATTTCTATTTCTGAATCTCTAGTTTCTGAATTATTAATGATATTTGTAGTATAAATAATTATTTGCTTTAACTCTGCTTGCTGTTGCTGTTGCTGTCTAGCCTTATTTGCCATATCCTCAGACACTGATAAATTCTGTAATGGATATAATTTATCAAGATTTTTATTAATTATAGTTATTTTGTTTCCCTCCAAAATATCGGGTACTTTTATATCAGATATAAGACCACTAGAATTATTATTGCTTATAACTGAATATGTATTTATACTATTACCTATAACGGAATCTTTAATCTCTGTAAATATTTTGGAATTAGAATCAATCAACTCTTTTTGTTCTATTAAATGTTGATCAATAGTATTGAGTTTTTTATGAGCCTCAAAGTCAGATACGGCCGTTCCGCCAACAATAGCATAAGCATTATTAGTTATACTCAATAGCAGTACCATAATAGAACTATGAATAAATTTATTCATTGTCCGCCTCCTGCTAAATATTTGTCTATGTAGTCGGCTTTTCCATCTTGTTGTAATCTTTCAAATAGATCTAAATCTCTACCGGAAGAGGAAAAGGCTTTAATATATTTTCCTAATGAAGCAAGGTTAATATCTATGATTGAAGACTTGCCATTGGTTTGCTTAATTAAAACTCGCCTTTGAGTATTATCGTTTGTTGTGTTTTTAATAAAGTTGAATTCATTTTCATTCAAGCCCAATGCTTCATAATCACTCTTCTCTGCTTTACTGTCTGGAAATATTATAAATGTTGCAATATTTGATAAATATTCATCTTTTCTAATATTTTCAGAGGCAAGAATTACTGATGGTTCTTGAATACACCCTATGAATACTGTGTTTTTCTTTCTATATTGTTTTAAGGCAACTCTGATCTTTGGAGCAAAGTTTGGCGAGTTGTCAAATCTTTGAAACTCATCAATTAAAATAATCTTTGGGTGAGATTTATTTTGTTCAATAAGTTCAGAAAACTTATGAAATATATAAAAGCTAATAGGTGCTAAAATTGTGTCATTTGAAAGAATGCCGTCCATATCAAAACAATTTATAGGCTTTTCAAAAGACAAGTTGTCTTGTTCATTATTAAAATATCCACTTAAATCTTTATCTTCAATCCACTTTTCAATTCTTTTTGCAAGACTAGGCCTATCTTTTAACTGTTTTTTTATTCCAAAAACAGTTTGTAATTTAGCCATAGAACCTTTGATATTGTTTTTAACTAGTGAGTCATAATTTTGTCTTACAACTTCTTCTAAAACTGCCTGCTCATTTATATCTGTTCCACCTACAAGAATTGATAAGAACTCCACTAAAAACTGCCTATTCATTAAGTTTTCTTCTAAAGAGAATGGGTTAAGTTGAACCTCATGAGGATTGGCAACATCGCTATAGTTACCACCAAAAATATTAACTGGAATTTTTAATCCTTTTTTAGAGTCAAAAGCTAAGATTTTCATATTCTCATATCTTAGACATTCTGCCAAAAGAAAAGCCACTAATGTACTTTTACCCGCACCTGTACCACCAATAATAAAAGTATGTCCTAATGAATCTTTATTTTCATCTCTATGAAAATTAAAGTTATAAATCAAATTTGCCAAATTTTTAAACTTAGCAACTGGGAAATCTCCGAAAGAGTTTTTTGCAAAACCTTTGGCCGTATTAAATAACGGAACAAAATCACTTAAATTTTCTCCTGTTAATGGTATTCTTCTTTTATCTTTGTCTTCATTGCCAGTAATTGAAGAAAGAAATGCAAACTTGCAATTAATGGTCTCAGTTATAACAGTTACACCAAAATTAGAAAATTTATTTTTTATAATAGAAACATTTTTAAGCAAAGTTTCTTTATTATCAGAAAATACCTTAATATAGAATGATGAAGAGAACATCTTTATATAATCATTTTCTATAAGTTCCTTAGTAATTGCCAGCTCTTCGTCTCTTATACTAGTTGCTGAACCACTAACTAAAACTCTATTTCGTCCCTCCCTATCTTTGATATTTTTCATAACTTTCATTTTGTCTATAGGCATAATGTTTTGGCAAATATCAAATTCTAGATTAAGAGCAAGAATAATTTTGAATAAGTCCTCGTTTGATGTTTTTAAATCAATATTGAGGTTTAACATTTGACAATATCTATCTTCTAAGGTTATAATACCATCGTTGGGGTTGAATTCTACATCTACAGTTGCGAGATGTCTATATAAATGAGTTTTCGCACCAACTGGAGTTTTTCTATTGTGTAGAATATAAGAAATAAATTGAGAAAGAGCAAAATTGCTTTGCGATGTGTTATCTAATATTTTTGGGGAATATGAACCTAAATTTGAAAATATTCTATCCACATCACAATTAAAATCATTTAGAGCTTTATGTAATTCTATGTTGTGTTTGTCTAAATCTTTTTTAGAAAAAGAATATTGCTTATTTATTACAACAAATATTGAAATTTCAAAGACTTCTCTGAAATCAACATTTCTAATATCATTAATTTTGTTAAGAATCTCAGATTTAGAATTTTCAACGGTTTCGTTGTGAAATTTATTTTTAAAAGTGAAAAAGTTTAAAGAAATGTCTGAGGATAAATTATTGAAAGCATTTATCCTTTCTTTCATTAGGTCCTCTATCAATTCAAATGAAGAGGATAAATTGTCAAAGCCACCTAATTCTATTACTTTTGTGAGAGTTGAATTTCTAGAAAATATTGTTTGATTATCTTCTAGTATTTTTTCATATGGAATTAAATCGGAAAATTTAGGAATTTTATCAAAATCTTTAAATTCTTTTGTAGTAGTATCTAATTCGGGGTCTTGAAAAAATACCTTAAACATTTCATTTCCTATAAAGTTGTTTTTTATTAATATTCAGCAACCCATCTCGCTTTATAATATTGGCTAATACTTGGAAATATTGCCAATCTTCTTTCGTTTTTTTTATTCCATAAAAAAACAAACCGAATAATACAAAGATGAATAAAACTGTTATCCAAATACTTATGTAAAGTATTAAAGACAAGAATATAGAACTCACAATAAACAAAAAAATTAAGTATTCTTTTGTTATTCCTAAAGGTAAAGGAGGCTTAATTAATGAGTTATATATCTTGTGATTAATTGCCATACTAATATCCAATAAAAGCCGCTAAAACTTCATTACTTACACCGATGATAATAGCTCCTATTGTCCATCTACCCATCTCTTCCCATTCGCCTTTATTTTTGATGTATCTGTATACAACACTAATAAGTGCTATCCACATAGCAAATCTAATAATTATTTTTACTATTGATCCCACATTCTCTAAAAGGTCAGTAAAAGTTGATGTTAATGTACCAATGTCAGCTGTATAACCTAACTTTGTTGACATAACAAGTATAGCAATTACTGAATAAATAAAAAATAAAGTTTTTCTGATAGTTTTTATATTTTTCATAAATATTTTCCTAAAAATTGTATTTGAAATTGTTTAATAAACCAAAATTATAAATATTTTTTTAAAAAGCAAGTAGTTTTTAATTTTTTAAATATCAAATCTTTTATTCTTTTTTTAATAAATTAAAATATTATTTTATAACTTTGTAAAAGGTAAAATAATTTGAATTTTAAAAAAAAGATGTTAAAATTTTCTACATAAAATATGGTTAAAAATTTATTTATGTTGACTGATGGCGAGCTTGGTAAAAAGTTAAGGATTTTATTAGAAGTAAAAGGTATCAATCGTGGAGAGTTAGCCAAAAAATTAAATAAAATTCCAACCGAAGAAAGAACAAAAAATGAAATAACAGAAAGTATCTTGCAATCGTACGAGGCTGGAAGAAGAAATTTCAGTGCAGTATTTTTAATAAACTTGTGTAAAGTACTTAAAGTGGATATAAGATATTTTAGCGAAGATCTTGGATTTTTATTAGAAAATGAAGATAAAATAAAAAATATTTTTGATATAAAAAGGAATTCGGTTATTAATGTTAAATTAAATAGATTAATAAAAATTTTAGACAAAATAACCGATGAATCCGTAGCTAAGAAACTCATATGTAAATTGGACGACTTAAAATAATTAATTCTATATCTTTTTTGCTTCATTTAATGGTAATTTAGTTCCGAACCCAAGGAACCGGAGGTAAAAAACACTGCAAAAAGACAGCTGACGGATTTTAAACAATCGGATAATCCGGAGTTCTGGACATAGCCATCACCTCCGGTCGTTATTCGTAAGAAAACATACCAAAAGTTTTTCGTAAATGAATTAAAGTTAAAAATATACATACAATCCTTAACAATTCAAACCGCTTTTTGAAATGAGTTTTTTATCTCAAAATAGTTGGGGTTCTTTTACAACTATTCAAATCAAATTTTAAATAAAATATTTTGAAAAGCAATAGCTTCAAAAAACTATGAATGTAAACCTATACTAAAACCGCGAATGATTGTGCTATAAAACCGCGAATGATAACTATATACTAAAATATAGAGCAAAATAATCAACAAATCGTTATTTATCAATATTCTTCAAAAAACTATGAATGAAACCTAACTAATTTCAAAAATAAAAAACAACAACGAATCTTTATTAGTTGTTATTATAGTAGTTTATATAGTAGTTTATATGGTTTTGGAAAAACTGCCAACTATATTAATAAAATCAATCTATTAAAAAATAAAACCGCGAATGATTGTGCTATAAAACCGCGAATGATTGTGCTATAAAACCGCGAATGATTGTGCTATAAAACCGCGAATGATTGTGCTATAAAACCGCGAATGAAAACCTATATTAAAAAACAGTATAAATAAAATTAAATTAATGAAATAATTAATAATATTAATTATATTAAAAACATTATTTAATATAAAATGTATTGACAATTATATTTTATATATGTATTTTAATTATAGTTTAACATTTTTTAATGTAAAAACATTTTTTAATAAAAATATTATAAATATGAAAAAAATTGTAATTTTTAACATTAAGGGAGGGCAAGGCAAAACAAGTTTAGCAATTAACTTGGCATTAACAATGAATGCTGGAGTGATAACTAATGATGTTTATAGTCCCTTAGAAAAAGTCTTGCCGGAGAATCAATTTATAAAAGTAGGACTCAATTCAGACTTTCCCAACATACCAGAGGACAACTCTTTATTAATTTATGATTTGGGCGGTTGGTTAGATGTTCGTAGTATTCAATTATTTGAGCAGGCAGATTTGATTATTATACCCATTATAAATGATTTTATTAATAATCAAGTTGCTATTAATACAATAGAGGAAGTAAAAAAATATAATGATAATATTCTTATAATAGCGAATAGAACGGAAAAAAAAGATTATGAGGAAATTAATACTATAATGCAGGAAATATATAAAGGGAAATTTCCTGTTATGGAATTAAAAAGAACAACAGCCTTTTCTAAAATTTTTGCAAAGTCTAAAAGTATTGAAAAAATAATAGAAGATGATAAATTATTGGCTTTTTCTTATAGGGAAGTTCAAAAACAAATTGATGATATTATTAATTTTATTAACAAAATAGGTAATTAAATGGTAGATTTAAGTAAGTATAAAGTGGAAAGTAAAGAAATATTAAAAAAAGCAGATGATGTTGAACAAAATAAAATTGTTATGAATGTAAGACATAAACCCGGAAGAAAGCCGGCTGAAGAACCGCTTAAAAAGTTGGTTTCTGTTTATTTTACAAAAGAAGAATATAAATTAATAGAAGAAATAGCAGATGGTCGTCCAATTGCTGGCGTATTAAGAAAAGTTATTAAAAAATATTTAATTAATAATATTAAATAATAATATTAATGTAAAAATATTATTTAATTGCTATTATTAATAAATTTATTATATAAAGTGGTATTATTCAATTAAATATAATAAATAAAATATAAATGTTAAAAACATTATAAAATATAAATATGATAAAAAAAGATAAAAACAAAAAATATATTGAGTATAAAAAAAGTTATCCTCAGCAGTTAGATTTATTTTCTTTTTCAAATGTCTTTGATAGCATGGGAAAAGAAAAATATTCCGGAACTGTAGAATTATACGATGTTGTTCCAAAATATTATCTTGGTGATCTTGTAAATATCAGAACAGAAGAGGGCTTGTTGAAGCCTATTACTAGAGAATTCGAATTTCGTAAGCAAAAAATGTTTATAAATATATCTCCGGCTTTTGTGTTTGATAAAAATAATAAGTCAAAAGCATTTTTCCCAAGTCAAAGAGAAGAAATAATTGAAGATGTCCTCAGAAAGTTTGCGACAAATCCATATAGAAATGAATTCTTAGATGAAAGATTATCAGTTAGATTTACATTATATGAATTGTGGTTGGAATTGAGAAAAATTAAACACGGTTGTGATTATGAAGAAATTAGAGAATCTTTAGAAATTCTAGCAGGAACAAACTTAAAAATAAAAACTGGAGATGATAAGGTTACATTTTCTTCCAATATGTTTGAAACTTTTGGTATAGTAGATCAGAATGAAAATTCTGACACTGACAAGGAATCGGAAGAACATAATAAAAAAATAACTTATTTTGTTAGATTTAATTCTTTAGTTACGGATAGTATAAAGAACAAAACTTGGAGAATAATCAACTACGATCAATGTATGGCTTACAGGAAAGCTATAAGTCGTTGGTTGCATAAAAGAATCTCGCACATGTTTTTATGTAATAAAATAGAATTACCTTACAATATTAGGCTGTCCACAATCATTAGAGATAGTGGAATGACTGAATATAAACAATTAAGGGACTCGGTAATTCAAGTTAAGAAATGTCTTGATGAAATGATCTCTGTTGGTTCTATCTTTAAATATGAAATAGAAAAGATATTTTCCAAAGAAAAATCAAACAAAATAGAGGATATTAAATTTTTAATTTATATTTCAAAATCATTTTTTGATGATATGAGACTTGGTAATTTAGCTTTATTTGATTCTGACAAGATAAAGCAAATACAAGAAGATTCAAAAGTTAAGTATAAAGAAGATAATAATAATCAGAACTTTCCAAGCACCAATAAAGAAAACGAAATTGAATCTGAAAATAAAGAAGATGTAAATTCAGATTTTAGAACCAATTTCAAAAAAGAAATAATTGAAATAGCAAATTCATTATTTCTCAAAAATAATATAACCTCATTATCTGATAATGACATTGAAAAAATTATAGATAAAACATTAAATTCACTATCTACAATTACAGTTGAAACTAAGGACACCTTAATTGCCAATATCAATGCTTGTATAGGTTATATAAAGAAACAAATATCTAACAACAAAAAACATAATGATATCGCTATCTTAACAAAATCAATTAAAGAGAATTGGAGACCCAACGAAACAGATAATAGTAAGCCAACCACAATTCCTTTATCTGAAGAAGAACTAAAGAAACAAAACCAAAATTTAATTGAACAACAGGCAAATGGTAATGAAGACTTTAGAAAAATAGCAAAAGCACTTTCTAGTCATTTTGGTAGAGATACATATAGCTGTTGGCTAGCCAATATTAAATTCATTTCTATTGATGATAATCAATTTAATGTATCTGTTGAAACTATGTTTATTAAAGAGTGGATTGAAAAGAACTTTTTAAAGGGTTCTAAGAAAAAAGTAGATGGCGAAACTGTTTGGTTACGAAAAGGAATGCTTCAAGTTGTTCAAGACCTATATCCAAATATTACAAAGATTGAAATAAAAGTTATATCTTAGTTTTTGAACTGGTGGAAATTTTTTACCGGTTCGTTTTTTTGAGAATTTATCATTACCTACAATTTTATAATAAATACTTGACAATAATAAATATATTATTTATTATTAAATAAGTTATTTATTATATTAACATAAATAAATGAATAAGTTTAGAAATAAAATAACAGAAGAAATTTTAAATGGTGAATGTGTAAAAGGATTACCAACAGAAGTAATTATAAGAGCAAAATCTAAACTCATTCTTATTATTGGTGCAACGAGCTTAATTGATTTAAAAAGTCCACCATCTAATAATCTTGAGAAACTACAAGGTAATAGACAAGGACAATATTCAATAAGAGTTAATGCTAAATATAGAATTTGTTTTGAATGGGTAAGTAATGAAGCATTTGAAATTGAATTTATTGATTATCATAAATAAAAGGAGCTTATATGACAAAAGAAAGAATTATTTTAACAACAGGCGATATTTTAAAAATGGAATTTATGGAACCATTAAATATAACTGCTTATAGATTAGCTAAAGATATAGGTGTATCCGCTGTATTGATTGGCAACATTATAAAAGGAAAGCAAAGAATAACAGCCGATATTGCTTTGAAATTATCCTTGTATTTTGAAAATACACCGCAGTTTTGGTTGAATATACAAAATTTCTGTGATTTGGATAAATTAAAAGATGAATATGAAAGAGAAAAAGAGGTTATTGTTCCATTTAATAGAAAATTAGCTTTTAATTAGAGTTTATAATTGTGTCAACAATTTATATTACAAACTCCCTACCTATCTTCAAAGCCTCTTGTTTGTCAAGATTAAGATAGCTAGAAGTAGAAGCAACAGACTTTTGTCCCAATAACAATCTTACAGCTTCAATATTACCTGTATTCTTGTATATTAAACTTGCCCTTGTTCTTCTAATAGAGTGAGTAGAATAATCTCTAGTATCTAAACCCAATAATTTAACCCAAGATTTTACTAATTCCCTATACCATCTTACAGATAAGGGCTTATTGCCTCTTTTTGAAGTAAATAAGTAGTCGCCATCATACTTCTTGCTTTCCGTTATCCATTTATTTAAATATTCCTTAGTTTCTTCAGAAATCATTACAATATGAGGCTCCTTTGTCTTTTGTTGTTTTATCTTAATTTCACTTCTTATTTCCCCTTTATGATCTAACACATCTTCAACAAATAACTTTAATAAGTCCCCAGCTCTTAACATTGTGTCTATTCCTAAACTAAACAAGGCAAGCTGTATTGTTAAATTTTTACTTAATAAAATATCTTTAAGTAATCTAACCTGTTTTGGTGAAAAAGGTTTTTTCTGTCCAACTGATTTATTTTTATTCCAAGTCATAATAATTTTTCAAATTTTAAAAATACACACAAACAATTTTTTCTCAAAAGTCAAAAATTCATTTTTTTCTTTTTTCAAAAAATAAGAAAAAATTATAAAAAAATAACTTCCCCTTTTATCGTAAAAATAAGATAAAGCGGAAGTAAAGTCAAGAATGTATTTTTTTATTAATTGAATATCCTTTAAATTAGAAGCTTGGTAAGAATTACTTTATATTCCGCTTTTATAAAAAGCGGAAGTAGTAAGCCTCTTTATAAAAATAATTGAATTATACAATATTTAAATTATATTTAATTTGTGGCTGATAAGAAAATTATCTAAGAACTCTATGAGTTACCCAATAATTTCTTCCGATCGCAAATCATTCAGCCACACCTTTCAAATTTATAATTTTTATTGTCTAGCTAAGATTTTTTAAAAGATACATACGCAAGCGTATAAGTTTATTTTATTTTTGTGTCGTTAGCACTCCACTTCTTTTAACAGGGTCGCGGATTATTTTAAAATCGTCAATCGGTGTCCCGCAACTGCCCGCTCCATTCACAACTCTCTATTTAACTATGAATACTGACTAGTCGCAGTATTCTTGTTAAATATGGTCGTTGTTCCCGTGTTGTTGTGGCTGTGGGTTTTAGACAATTTATT
>JAQTXT010000178.1 GCA_028688645.1 Rickettsiales bacterium | reverse complement strand
GTTGAGGAAGAGTTTAGAAAAGATTTTTAAGAGTTTTAGCTTATTTTTAATCAAAACAAAGAAAAGTAAGCATAAAATACAAGCTAAAATTAATAAAAACAAAAATAAAAGTCGGACAACGTCAAAAAGTAAGATTAAAAAAAGTAAATAAAATTATTTGAAGAGATTAATGAAAATGAATTTTACACTGAATAATAAATAAATCAGCTATAAAAATAAATTTAAAGATTAACTATTTAATAGTAAAAGAAAATCCAAAAGAAAAAGGGTTAAAAAGTAAGTATTTTACCACAAATTTCCCAATAAATTTAAGAGTAACCATTGTTTCCAGTAAACAGGCCTAAAAAACTAACAACTCGTCGTTAAAGAAGGTAATCTTTCCGAAATAGTGCGATAAGTTACAAAGGCCGATAATTACTTACAAAAAAAATAAATGACAAACTTTATGGAAAATAAATTGAATCAGAAAAAGACGGTAACAGCAGTGAATCAGACAACATGTCGGAAGTTGTTGGTCGTGGATGGGATGGCCTTACAGAGCAAAGGATTTAAATTGAAGGTTTATAAGAAATGATGTACAATGAGAAGAAAAACGGGCAGACAGAAACAATGATCACACAAGAATCTCATATTAAAAACTCAAATTCAAAAACTTTTACAGAGTACACAAACTCTTTTATAAGCCCAAAAACACATCGGCCAACTTCCACTCTCTTTGGGTCACCTCTTCTGAAGTATGGAATCATTGGAATGTCTTATCAACATATTGATGACTTGACAAAACCCAATAATAGTTTCCTTCAAAAAAATAGATTATGAGATTTTACAAGCATAAAAAATACAGTATCTTTTACAGAAAGATTAAAGAAATAATAATCTTTTGATTTTATTTGATTCTTTCTTCTTTCTTATTTTTTTCACGTCTCTTTTGAAATTTTAGAAAAAATATTGTTTTTAAACTCCTTAATATTTGATCAAATTTATTGTTAAAATTAAGATTTAGAAGTGAATACTTTTACAATGAAAATTATAATATTAAAATCTAAAAAACTGAATGACATTGGAGCTAAAGATTACAACAATTGATTCACCAATTATTGGAAAAAAAGTACTTTTAATAATAAATTTTAGCCTGCGTATATTTACATTGAAGGAGGTCAATCAGGATCATTAAGGCTTAAATGTCATAAACTTCCTCAAACTATTAAATGCTCTTCAAAGGATCATTTAAAATTTATTATCTGCGGTTCAAAAAGTGACAAATAACCTCAAAGAGATGATATTATTGCAATAAAAGATTTCTGGGCTTAATCCACCCTCGATCTAAACAGAGAAAAGTGGGAAGTTTTGTCAGGAAAATAAAAAGGAAGTCCATGTATAATTTTTAATATCTTCAGACATTTTATAGTATTTTAATGAGAAACACAACAAAATGGGTCAAATTTAGTTTTAAGTCAAGTATAATCGAGGCCTTTTTTATCAAGGATAAATACAAGCTGTGGACTCAATTCGATTAAAAGTGGTACCTTTTTACAAAGGAACATGTCCAAATCACAATTTATACAACTGCCTTGATGCAAGATAAGGTCCTTCTTAATTTAACTTTGTTTAACGCGTCTACAAAGATTAATGAAGTTTAAAAAATCTATTACAAAAATACCATCAAAATTTATAAGGCGCAAATTGAATTTTTATTTTATTTTATTTGATACAATAAAAATGTAAAATGTCATATTTTAAGTAAAAGCATAGAATAAAAATCAATGGAAAAAGGAAAAAGTGAAAAAATTGACAAAGTCAAAGTTTTACTTTCTTCTGAGGAAAAGATAACTTATCGACTTAATTTTATTCATCTTAACTTTATTAAAGGGAGTTTTTTCGAGATGATTGGCTTTAGTCTTCTAAAGTCGACCTGCTCTCTTGGTGGTCAATTAGAGAGTTCCAAAAGTCAAATGGTGCTTGGCTTGATGAGAATTGGACTCTGAATAAAAGAAAAATTTACATCTTTCCTAGGAAGTAAGAGTAGTCTGTTGACTTTGTTTAGTTTTATGAAAATTGTTTTGAATTATCGGATGATGTTTCTATGAGGATTTGTTCTGGATCTTATGGAAAAGAGGTTTCTGTTGAGTATGTTTTTTTGACTTTGAGGAAGAATTTTTGTGCATGTGATCGAATTTGTGATCCATTTCTGGTGCCGATGAGTTCTTCAATCATTTTCCAATTTTTGCCATAGATTTGTAGGCCTTGAATTAGGGTGAAGAGTACCTAGAAGGAAGTTTTAATGTTATTGTTTGGTCCATCTGCCATTGGTTTTGTCTTAGGATTAAGTTAAGTGTGACATGTTGAGAATCTTTTACTTTCTTAGATTTAAAATAATTATATACTAACAACTTCTTATCAAAAGTTTCGTAGCGGCATTTTTTTACGCTGTAATTAATACCAAAAATCATAAAAACTTACTAAAAATCCATAAAAACACTCAATCTCCTTAAGAAAGATCAATTAAAAAGCTTCAACATTGATGAAGTAAAGTAAAAATTAATGTTGATAATTCTTAATTGAAAATCTAATTCAAATTAATCATTATATGATGCTAGATTTCTCAATATATC
>JAQTXT010000045.1 GCA_028688645.1 Rickettsiales bacterium | reverse complement strand
AGCTATGGGTAAAAAGATTAAAGAAGAAATGGATAAACAAAGAGATGTTTTTGTTGAAGGTGCTAAAAAGTTTAGCGATATTGATAATGATTTAGCAAATAGAATATTTGACTTGTTAGCAAAATTTGCTGAATATGGATTTAATAAAGCTCATGCTGCTGCCTATGCTGTTATTAGTTATCAGACTGCTTATTTAAAACATTATTATCCAGTTGAATATATAATTGCTTCAACGAATATGGATATTGCTGATACTGATAAAACAAATTTTTATTTAGCTGATTTAAAAGTACATGGTATTAAAATTTTGCCTCCAGATATAAACAAATCTAGTGTATTGTTTGCTGTAGAAAGAATTCCAATTGATGATTCTTCATCTAAAAAGACTGATATTGGTATTGTTTATAAAAATGCTAAAAAATATCACGAAAATCAAGAACTTACTGTTAGATATGGTTTTGCTGGTATAAAAGGTGTTGGTGAGAATGTCGGAGAGGAAATTGTTGCTGAGAGAAAGAAAAATGGTGATTTTAAAACTATATTTGATTTTGTTGAAAGAATGAACGGAAAAGTTATTAATAAAAAGACTATGGAAGCATTAGCGAAAGCTGGAGCATTTGATAATATTCATCCTAACAGAAAACAAGTTCATGATTCTTGCGAAGTTCTAAGTAAATATTGTGTAAGCTTTAACGAAGAAAAAAATAGTTCTCAATTATCGCTTTTTGGTGGAATGGGTATGTCTAATAATATAAAGCCAGTTTTAGCGAGAACTGATGATTGGTTTGGTGTTGAGAGATATCAAAAAGAATTTGAAGCATTTGGTTTTTACCTTGAGGGACATCCACTTGATGCTTTAAAAACCGCACTTGATGAAAGAGGGATAACTTATTCAAATGAGCTAGATACTAGTGCAATAGTTGATGGTGATAAAATTAGAGTAGCGGGTGTAGTAATTTCTACTAGTATTAAATCAAGCGACAAAGGAAGATATGCCTTCATTAGTATTTCTGATTCCAAAGGTATGATTGAGGTTGCTTTATTTAGTAATGATTTGATTATAATTCATAAAGATTGGCTTGATGATAAACAACATTTACAACTTGAATTTGATTGTATGGTTAAAAAAGATGATGGTGGATTTAGAGTGATTGCTAATGATTTTCAATTGTTGCAAGATTTTATAAAAAATACGAAACCTAATACATTACAAAAAATAACTCATAAGCAGCCTAAAAGAGAATGGAACAGTGATAAAAAGCCGTGGCAACAGAATGGAGCGAGTGGATTTTATAAAAAGAAAGAAGAAAAAAAACTAACTGATGATCCTATTGTGGCTCAAAGAATGGTTGCTGAACCAATTAAAATGATTGAAAAACTTGATATTTATGTTAAAAATCAAATGCCATTAATGGAATTATCTAAAATTATAAATATAACTAAAAAACAAGGTGCAAAAACTTGGACTAAGATTGTTTTGCATATTACGGACGGTGAAAAAGAGGTTCTGATAGATTTAGGAGAGGAATTTCAGATTTATCCTTTAGATAAAAAAAGGATTGTTGAAACTGTTGGAGTTGAGAAAACAGAGTAATTTTAATATTTTTCTTGTTTTTTTATTAAACTAAGCTATGATGGACTTAAGATAATCTATTGTGGTTTATATGGACAAAGATGATGCAATAAAACGAATAACATCTGAATTATTGGAAGAAATAAAAAATTCCAATAAGTCATTTTCAAATGAAGAAGTTAAAGAAAAAATTAATAAGAAATTGGATATTTTTTTTAACGGGGAAGTAAATAATGAAAATTCATTAAAAACCAGTTTAGAAGAAGAAGATAAGATATTAAAAAATGAATTCACTAGAATAGCGGATAACGAAGAAGATTTATCAGTGTTGGATTTTGACGCTGTTGAAAATTCTGATACTAATAGTATAAGTGATAATACAAATGATAAAAAAGAAATTGGAAAAAAGTTTTTTCAAGAGGTTGCAGATATTTATAAAAATGAATTTGATAATTCATTAAGTTGTTTTAAAAATGCTTTTGAATCATTTAAGCTCATTAGAAAAACATCGTTATTTGAAACGATACTAATTTTTGTTTTTTTGGCTATACCAGCTATTTTAGCTGGTTGTATTGCATTGATTATTGTTTTTATATTATTTTTGCTATGGCAGTTATATTTAATAATAAAATCAATATTAGAATTACTTAAAAAGGCGGAATTTTCCATAAAAGGAATAAATGAAAGAATTAGGATAAAAATAAAAGATTTTAAAAACAGTGGCGGTTTTATAAATAGATTGATATTGAGTAATGCCTTATATTCGTTAATGATGTTTAATGGCGTCATGTATATGCTTATAAAAGGTTTAATGGTACCAGTAAAGTCAATATTAGATGTTGAAAAAATCGTAGCTAATCTTTTAGCAAAATTAGAAAAAGGTATAACAACTGTTTTAAAATCGCCATCAGAATTAGCATTAGCTAATACAAAAACTGAGGCTGCCAAGAGTAGAAGTGGAGTAGAAAAACAAAAAGAATCCAAAACATCAAATAAAGTAAAACAAAAAGAAAGAGTTGTAGAAAAAACAAAATCAGTACAAAAAGCGCAAATAAAACCTCAGCAACAACAAGTAAAAAAAGATCAAGTTTCAAAAGTTTTGCATGAGGGTAGGCTTGAGGTTGCAAATGCTATAGCTAAAAATTTACAAGCAGAAACTTCTCAACAAAAAGTTCAGGATATCGGCGAAAAAGCTATAAGTTTAGCTGAAAGACCAGAAAGGCAGCAGACTCCAATGAGTTCAATGTTATCATTACCTTTTGGTTTGGGTGAAAGGGATGATATGTCAAGTAGAATACTTGGTAGTATTGTTGACGCCATGAGACAACCATTTGAAAATATAGTTGAAGGTGCTAGTGGACTAGTAAATAGAGTAGACTCACAAAAAAATCCTGAAACTTCAAAGGCTCTTAATGAAGCGAGACAAGAATTCCAGAGACAATTAAAGGAAAGTGAAACAGAATTATTAAAAGCCAAAGAAAGCGGATATCCTAATGCTATAGAAACAGCTCAAATATCAAGAGACATTGCTGAAAACAATATAAAACAACTCGAGGAAGGAAGTCAAAATGTACAAAATCTAGAGCAAGTCCAACAATTAGTTCAATCCGTACAAAAAGATGATCCAATTGAATATGCATCTAGAATGGATTCAATTGTTTATGAAGATGGAAGTAAATTATTGCCAGAAGGTTTTTCTATGGAAAAATTCGTTGCTGATTCAAAAGGATTATCTAGCGAAGAATTTACAAAGGAAATGGTTTCTCAGTTAAATGATAGAATGACAGATTTAGGTTATAGTAAAGAAGAGAAAGAAAAGGTTGTTGCTATCGTGCTTGAACATCAAGAAAATTTATCTAAAGAAATTGAGGAAAGTAGAGGAAGTGAACATTTAGATAGAGAATCTAAAGAAAGTCAAAGAGTAGATAGAAGTTTTACTGATAAAGTTGTTGAAAGAAAAGAGGATAGTAAAGAATTAAATATAGATATATGATAATATTGACTTATATTTAATATTGTTGTACTATAAGTATAGTTATTAAATAATTTGGCAAGTAATATGGCAAGCAGAAATATCACAGATAGTAGTTTACAAAAGGCTAAAGAAGCATTAAGAGAAGCTGAGATTGCTAAACAGCAAAAGCAACAACAGCAAAAACAACAACAAAAAAATGTTAATGTTAAATCAGGAATATCTAGATATTTGTGAAATAACAATTAAATGTTTATGTTAATAATCTGTTGGGATTTTGATGGAACTTTAATCAGTTCAGAGGTTGTTTACAAAGACATTTTTAGTAAATATTTAAAAAATGTTAAGCAAGGTGATAGTGGTTTTTCTGCTGTCCCTTGTTTTGCTAAGTATGGTGGAAAACATCCACTAAATGTTTTGGAAGATTTAAAAGAGGAAGGATTTATTGATAAGGATTTAATATCAAATGAAGAAAATATTAAATCAGATTTTAAAAAATCACTTGATAAAAATGGTTTGTTGTTGACTGATGGCGTCGTTAAAGTTCTTGAAGAGTTGAGTAGTTTTGAAAATGTCTTAATGGCTATTGTTACATCAACAAATAAAGAGAATTTTAAACTTAAATATAATAATCCGTCAATTAATATTTTAAAAAAGTATTTTAATATAAATAAAAATATTTATATTTGTGGTGAAGTTGGAAATAAAGAATTAAAACCAAGTCCTAATGGTTATTTATTTGCTGTTAATGATATAGTTTCTAAAAATTGTTTGTTTTTAGAGAATAATACTTTGGTTGCGATTGAAGATTCTATTTCTGGATGTAAATCAGCTTTTAATGCAAAAAAAGAATTAAAGAATAAAATAAATACAATTATTATTGGTTATACTGTTGGTAATCAATATATAAATGAAAAAGAATTAAAAAATTCAGGTGCTGATTTTGTTTTTAAGACTTATGATGAATTGTTAAATTTTTTAAAAGAAATGGCTGTCAGACCAGGACTCGAACCTAGATAAACGGAATCAGAATCCGTTGTCCTACCATTAGACGATCTGACATCTTATTATAATTTAAATTAATAATTGTTTTATTCAAGAAGTTTTTTAAATTATATACTTTAAAATTGACTATAATATCACTTTATTCTCAAGGAGTTAGTGTTGTATGATGTACAAAGACTATAAAGTTTACTATATTAATAATTTTTCTTGACAATATTAATTTAATTATGAATAATAGTATGCAGATTGTTTCCTTAGGGATTATAAAATTATTAATTTGGAAAGAAAGAAGATGTTTGCAATAATAGAGACTGGTGGTAATCAGTATAGAGTAGCACCCGGAAATACGATAGATGTTGAAAAGTTGGAAGGTGAAGAGGGTAAAAAAGTATTATTAGATAGAGTTTTGTTTGTTCAAAACGAAGATGGAACTTCTTTGATTGGAAAACCATTGTTAGATGGTGTTAAAGTTGAAGCAGAACTTGTTGAAACTTATAAAGATGACAAAGTTATTGACTTTATTAAAAGAAGAAGAAAGAATTCTAGAAGAAAAAATGGTCATAGACAGACTAAAACTGAATTGAAAATTCTGAGTATTAAATTAAAATAATTATTGGAGTAATAAATGGCACATAAAAAAGGTGGTGGCGCAACCAGTCAGAAAAAAGATTCAGCTGGAAGAAGATTAGGCTTGAAAAAGAGTGGTAATCAACAGGTTATTGCGGGTAATATTATTTGCAAACAAAGAGGAACTAAATGGCATCCAGCAGAAAATGTTGGTATAGGTAAAGACCATACTATATTTTCATTGATTGATGGTATTGTCCACTTCTTTAAAAAAGGTCAAAAAGATAAGACTTATGTTAGCGTTTTAAGTTTAGACAGCAAAGAACAACCAAAAAAAGTTGAAAAAAAGAAGACAGTTGCTAAAAAAGTTGTAGCTGAAAAAAAGTCGGTTGCTAAAAAAGAAGCAGCACCTAAAAAAGCAGTAACAACAAAAAAAGTAGCAAAAGTAGCTAAATAATTTTAGAAATTTTTAAAAATAAAAATCCATCAGTTAAACTGGTGGATTTTTTGTTAGTTTTTGAATATTTTAATAAAATTGAAATTTGTTGACTTATAGTAAAAAAACTTTCATATTGTACTATATTTATAATTTTATTACATATAAAAGTATTATTGTCTTTATACTAATAACAGATATACTGCCATCGAAATGTTAAAATTTACAGGAATGAGTATAGTTAAATGCCATATATTTAACTTTGCTATATCTCATTTTACAATCAGTAACTTGTTATCTAGCAAAGTACAGTGACCGTAATAGTGAAAAATATCTACAAAAAATACTACAAGAAAAAAAATGTAAGAGTACAATTTTATCAGTCAGTCCTCTCTTTAACCTTAAATCTTTTATTATCTCTTTGTTTTTCAACTAATGTTTGCCATGACATTGCTCTTTTAGTTGTTTTGTGATCTAAATATATTTTTTCAATTGTTCTATCTGGATATTCTATTTCAGTTCTTGGTCTGTTTACTCCATCAGCATTAGGGAATTGATATTCAGTTCTTCCATTTGGATATCCTGTTGAAATTGTTGCTCTATCTTTTCCATCAGCGTTAGGAAAATGATATTCGATTTTTCCATCTGGATATTTTATTGCAATTGTTGGGTTATTTAATCCATCAGCATTAGAAAATTGATATTCAGTTTTTCCATCTGTATGTTTTATTTTAATTCTTGGACTATTTATCCTGTCAGCGTTAGGAAAATGAAATTCAATTCTTCCATCTGGATATATTATTTTAGTTGTTGGGTTGTAATATATAGCATTAGGAAATTGAGATTCAATTCTTCCGTCTGTATGTTTTATTTTAATTTTTGGACTATTTATTCCGTCAGCATTAGGAAATTGATATTCGATTTTTCCATCTGGATATTTTATTTTAGTTGTTGAACTATTTATCCCATTAGCATTAGAGAATTGAGATTCAATTCTTCCATCTGGATATATTATTTTAGTTGTTGGATTATTTATTCCATCAGCTTTAGGAAATTTAAATTCAGTTCTTCCATCTTGGCATCTTATTATAATTGTTGGTTGATTTATTCCATCATTATTAGGAAAACAATATTCAATTCTTCCATTTGGATATATTATTTTAGTTGTTGAACTATTTATCCCATTAGCATTAGGGAATTGAAATTCGATTCTTCCATCTGAATGTTCTATTTCAGTTCTTGGTCTATTTATTCCATCAGCATCAGGAAAATAATATTCAGTTCTTCCATCTAAATATATTTTTATAGTTCCTATTTCAGTTTTTGAACTACTTATCCCGTCAGCATTAGGAAATTGATATTCAATTCTTCCATTTGGATATATTATTTTAGTTCTTGGTCTATCTTTTCCGTCAGCATTAGGAAATTGAGATTCGGTTCTTCTATCTGGATATTCTATTTCAGTTTTTGGATCATTTATTCCGTCATTATCAGGGAATTGATATTCAATTCCTATACTCGTATATTTTATAATTGTATTACTAAATTTTTTTGGCATTTTCTATTATTTTTATTTAGATAAGAGTCATTGTATTATAAATAGCAGTTTTTGTCAAGAAAGCCGACTTGTGAAGGAAAATTTTCTTTAAGCGGTGATGTTTTATCATTTAATTTTATTTGAAACTACTTTAATAGAAACATAAATCCAATTCTTTTTTCTCGTATTTTAAATTTCACTTTATAATAATTATATTGTCTAAAAGTATGAAGGTTTTTACAATCCGTCGAGATGTTAAAACAGTATATGCTTTAAGCTTTCGCCAATAGTTAGGCTTATGGTTTTAATGTCCACTATTAATAATCAAAAGATTATAGGGTTGATATTTCTTCTTTTGGTGAAGCAAAAAAATAATTCATGAAAAAAGAATAGCTTATGTAAAAGAAATAGAAAAATTAATAGACATTCATTATATAAGCAAAAGTACTGATTATTGTTGTGATAACATGAATACAAATAATAAAATAATTAATATAACGAAATTAAATTTTCACTTGTAATTCAACAGCTGATTCAATTATCGCTTTATATATTTTTTCAATTCTATCTGCTGGAATTCTACCCTCACTCAATTTTATAACTTTTTCATAAACTAATTTTTCTCTTACTTTATCAACTACTGGAAGGCCATTAGCTTTTTTATATTTGCCAATTTCTTTAGCAACTTTGAATCTTTCAATAAGCGCTTCAATAATTTTTTTATCGCATTCGTTTATTTTTTCTCTTAATTCTTCCATTATTTTTCTTTATTTATTAAATAATAATCTGCTAGAACTAATGCTAGCATAGCTTCTGCAATTGGCACAGCTCTTATTCCAACACAAACATCATGCCTTCCATTTATTGAAATTTCTGTATTTTTACAATCTGTCGTAATAGTTTTTTGTTTGATAGCTATTGAACTTGTGGGCTTCATTGTAATTCTGACAATAATATCTTGTCCTGTTGAAATACCACCTAAAATTCCACCTGCATGATTAGACAAAAATTTTACTTCACCATTTTCCATAATCATTTCATCACAATTTTCACTGCCTTTTAATTTTGCTACGCCAACTCCATCACCAATTTCAACTGCTTTTACTGCATTTATTCCCATCATTGCACTAGCTATTTCTGCATTTAATTTATTAAAAACTGGTTCGCCAAGTCCTGCAGGAACATTTTTTGCAGTAATTTCAATAATTGCTCCAACTGAATTGCCTTCTGCTTTTGTTTTTTCAAGTAGTTCTTCCCAATTCTCTTTTAATCCACCAACTTCAATTAATTTTCCTTCAATTTTAATATTTTGTATAATTTTTCTTGCTATTGCACCAGCTGCAACTCTCATTGCTGTTTCTCGTGCTGATGCTCTACCTCCACCCCTGTAATCTCTAATTCCATATTTTTTAAAGTATGTATAATCTGCGTGTCCTGGTCTAAATAAATCTTTTATTGCAGAGTAATCATCTGATTTGTGATCTTTATTGTAAATCATAAATGCGATTGGTGTGCCTGTGGTTTTGCCTTCAAAAACACCTGATAAAATTTGAATTTTGTCCTCTTCACTTCTTGCACTTGTATTTGCTTGTCCGGGCTTTCTTTTATCAAGATATGGTTGTATGTCTTCTTCACTTAATTCAATACCGGCTGGAACTCCATCTAAAACTCCGCCAATAGCAATTCCATGACTTTCACCCCATGTTGTGAGTTTTAAAAAATTTCCAAAAGTATTTCCTGTCATTTCTTGCAATTTTTATGGTTTGATATTATCATATAATAGTTAAAGAAATTAAGTATTCAATGATTATTTCGCTTGTTGGTTTTATGGGTAGTGGAAAGACTACTACTTCAAAGCTTTTAAAGGAGCATTATAAAATGCCTCTTGTTTCAACAGATAAAGAAATTGAAAAATTTACAGAAAAAACAATTAGTGAAATATTTAGTGAGTTTGGAGAGGAATACTTTAGAGATTTAGAACATAAAATTATAGAGAAAAATCTTACTAAAGATTGTGTATTAGATGTTGGTGGTGGTGCATTTATTCAAGAAAGAAATAAAGAATTATTTAATAAAATTGAAACAATATTTTTAAATGTTCCGTTTGATGTTTTAAAAAATAGATTAGAAAAAGAAAAAAATATTAGACCTTTATTGCTACAAAATAAAGATTGGAAAGAACTTCTTAATAAAAGATTGCCTTTTTATAGTTTGGCAAAGCATACTGTAAATGTTAAAGAAAATGATGATGTTAATATGGTTTTTGATAAAGTAAAAAAGTATGTTGAATATAAATAAGATTATAAAGCCAATAAATGCAATATTAGACATTCCTAGTAGTAAAAGCTTGAGCGTGAGAGCCTTATTGCTGGCTAGTTTTGCTGAGGGAAAATCTATTATTAAAAATGTTTTGGATAGTGATGATACGAATAATTGTATTGGTGCGTTGAAATCTTTAGGAATAAAAATAGAACAAAATGGAAAAGATTTTACTATTTATGGCTGTGGTGGAAAAATAGAAAAATCAGCGGAAGTTTTTGTTGGTTCTTCTGGTATTACTTCAAGATTTTTATTAGCTTTGTTGGTTGTTGCAATTTCACATTCTAAAAATGTTGAAATTGTGATAGATGGAAGTGAACAATTAAGAAAAAGACCAATAAAAGTTTTAGTTGATGCTTTGAGAAAAATTGGTGCAAATATTGAAGGTGAAAGTTTACCTCTTAAAATAAAATCTGCCCCATTGAATGGTGATTGTATTGAAATTTCTGGAAAGGAATCTAGTCAATATGTAAGTGCGATTTATATGATGTCCCCATTGTTACAAAAACCTGTTAAAATTTATCCTGTTGATATTGATGAGGAAAATCACCCATACATTAAAATGGCAATTCAAACAATGAAAGATTTTGGAATTAGATTTGATAATGATTTAATTAGACCACAAAATTATATTGGAACAGAGTTTATTGTTGAACCTGATTTTAATACTGCTAATTATTTTTTTTCAATAGCTGCTGCGACAAAGGGTAGGGTAGAAATAAATAACCTAAATAAAAATACTTTGCAACCAGGTATTTTATTTTTGAATGTTCTTGAAAAAATGGGCTGTAAAGTTGAGTATAAAGAAAATTCAATAGCTGTTATTGGTGATAAATTAAAAGGCGAATTTGAAATCAATATGTTTGAAATGGCAGAGATGGTTCCAACTCTTGCTGTTTTGGCTGTATTTGCTGATAATCCAATAAAAATTAATGGTGTATCTCATATTAGACATCATGAGAGTGATAGAATACGG
>JAQTXT010000044.1 GCA_028688645.1 Rickettsiales bacterium | reverse complement strand
GCTACAACATTTCCCCATTGATCTGCACCACATAATTGAACTGTGCAACCATATTTTTTGTATAAGTGATAGTAATCATAAGCTTGTAAAATCATGTAATTAAATTCTAAAAAGCTCATGTGTTCGGTTTTTTCAAGTCTTTGCTTTACAGATTCGAATGTTAGCATTCTATTAACTGAAACATGTGGAGCTATATCTCTTAACATATCAAGATATTTTACATCTTTCCACCAATC
Source organism: Rickettsiales bacterium (assembly GCA_028688645.1). Lineage (GTDB taxonomy): Bacteria > Pseudomonadota > Alphaproteobacteria > Rickettsiales > UBA1997 > CALXSC01. The sequence goes on along the minus strand of JAQTXT010000044.1, from coordinate 10,222 downwards.
AAAATTATCAACTAAAATAGCATCAGTTGGGCCATCTCCAAATTTAATAAATTTTTCTATTGATTTTTTGATTCCTTCTTTATTTTCTTGTATTTTTTCTGGTGTTAGCATCGGTCTAGTCTTGTCTTTTCCACTTGGATCACCAATCATACCAGTTGCTCCACCCAATAAAATTATTGGCTTATTTCCACATTTTTGAAATAATCTGATCATCATTAGAGAATATAAATGACCTGTGTGCATAGAATTTCCAGTTGGATCGGTTCCCCAATAAGCTACAACAGGTTTGCCACTAGATAATTGTTTGTCTAGCTCTTCTAAATTAGTACATTGATTTATAAATCCTCTTGATTCGCACTCCTGCAAAAATTTTGATTTAAAACTACTCATTATATTTTCCTATATTATTTGCTTATTGGATTACTTATTAATTTTTTATCATTTACAGTTGGTTGTGGAATATTATCAGTATCTTTTATAGAATTATCATCAATTTTCTCTGGAGATAAAACTTTATCGTCTTTATTATCTTGATTTATATCTATATCTTTTGTTTCTAATAAGATTCCTAATACGGATTTTTTTTGATAAGTTGGATCTTCTTTTAATTTTTGAGCCTGCATTTCATTCACAAGTTTTATCTCTTCTTTAACTGTAGTTAAAGATTTATTATTTAGCATATCACCTGTAATAACTTTCATCATAAGATCAGGATTATCAACCATTCCATTTTTTGAGCTATCGCCAGATTTGATTTTATCAACATATTCTATGCCTTCTACTACTCTGCCAAATACAGTATATTGTCCATCTAATTCAGGGAAAAATTCACCAGTTACAATAAAAAATTGACTATTTGCACTATTAGGATCAGAACTTCTAGCCATCGACAAAGTTCCCCTTGTGTGATGCTCATTGTTAAACTCAGCATATAATCTTCCAAGCTTACTTCCTCCTCTTCCTGTTCCAGTTGGATCTCCAGTTTGAACCATAAATCCATCTATAACTCTGTGAAATTTTACATTATCATAAAATCCGCTTTGAGTAAGCGTTCTAATTCTTTGAGCGTGTAATGGAGCAATATTAGGAAAAAGTTCCGCAATTACGATACCATTTTTTAACTCTATATATAATGTATTTTTGGGTTCCAAAGCTTTTTCTTCTGAAGATATTTGATTATCTTCATTTACTTGAAAATCAACAGCATAAGAATTTAAACTAAAAAGTAATATAAAAATAGAAAATAATATTTTTTTAAACATTTTATTAATATAATTATTGTCTCATTATAACATATAAGATATTAAATGTGATTAAAAAATCAAGATATTTAAAAAATATTTTGTTTCATAGTAAGTTTTTAAAATAAGAATTTAAGTTATCTTAATAAACTAAATAATTAAAAGTATAACTTTAACTATTATCAGATTGTTATAATAATATCAAAGACCGTAATATATAAATATAGATATAACTATGTTCAAAATATCAATAAATGTATATTATAATATTTAACCATAAATTTAAAAAACAAGATCGAAGTTACAGGGTTTAAATACTAGTACAAAGCTGAGTTTATAGTAGTATTTATGTGCTTTGAACATTTTAAAATTTAACTTAATTTTAAACGCTTTTCATAATAAAAAAGAATAGGGCACAAAAATTATACTTCCTAAAGCACTAAAAAATTTCTAATTTTAGTAAAAATAACATATAAGAGAACATATTTAACATTTTTCTTGAATTATATACAATTTAACACTAATTTTACATGGTTAATATAAAAAATACTTAATCTAAATGTCATTTTTTGAGTAAAAAAAATATTTTTAATAAAACACTTTAAAAATAAGTTGTCAAACACTTAAATAATATAATGTTCTTCTCATTTATTATTATAAATAATTATTCCATAATATATCTTATACAACATTTTTATTAATGATATTGACTCCTAAATTTATATAACTCTTCATGTTTTTCAATAACTTATTTTTACCTATAAATTCTCTAAAACCCCCAAATATAATTTTATTATTTTTAGCTGGATTATTATATAAAAATTAAAATATATTATTTTGTTAAATGTGATATAAATTTATTGTAAATTAAAAAACTATTTATAATATTATATACATGGAAAATGTTATTAATAAAAAATATGAAAAATAATACAAAAGGTTTTTCTTTAATTGAGCTTTCAATTGTTCTAATTATTATCGGTCTTTTAATTGCTGGTATCACTGGTGGTGCAAGTTTAATTAAGAGTGCTGAATTAAGATCTACAATTAGTGAAGTTAGAAATTACCAAACAGCGGTTAATGCTTTCTACACTGAGAAAGGATACTTACCTGGTACTAATGAAGGTACTACAAGTCAAATGAATTTATTGTATTCTGGAACTGCTTGGCATGAATTGAATACTGCGAAAATTACTGATTTCGATGCAACAGCTACAACAGCGGCTTTCACAGCTAGTACTTCAAATTCATTAACAGGTAAAATGAAAGGTTCTATTTACTTATTGGGTTATATTAGTACTTATACTGCTAATAGCAATGTAGTAAATGGCAACTCATTAATTTTAGCTAGCGCAACTGGTACTAGTACTACTGGTACTGTAGCACCTGGAGCAATTACTGCTGGTTTAGCATTAAGACCTTCTGTTGCAAAACAAATAGATGATAAAATGGATGATGGTAAACCTGCAAGTGGAAAAGTTTTAGCATTAGGTGGCATTACTACTGCAGATTGTCAAAATGGAAGTGGTACTACTCCTAGCAGTTCTACTTATAACGATACTTTAACTACTAATCTTTGTAGTTTAGCATTCAAACTTGGCGTTTAGTTTTTTAGAAAATTAAATTTACTAAGCAAAACACTGCTGTTATTTGAATAATAGCGGTGTTTTTTTTGTATATTAAACCCCGCCCTACTAAAAAAATGACTATAAAATTTTAACAAACTCTTGCTAACTCAATTTTTTTTAAAAAATCATCATTTCTTATTGATTTTATGTAAGAAAAATTTATTTTTTAGGGTTAACTAGAATTTTTTAGAGTTTTAACTAGAATTTACTTTATTCTGTATTGTATTTTAAAAAGAAGATAAGGTCTATTTATTATGTTTTTGATCAAGACACAGAAGTTTATTCAGCGAATCAAGAAAAGTCAAAATTTTTTCATAATTAGATTGTTCGCTATCTTTTATTTTTTCACATTCTAAAATCATTTTACCAACTTTATTATCTATAATTTTACAATTTTGTTGTTTAATGTTAATTTCATCAATTTTTCGTATATAAAGTTTGTTTTTAATAAGGTTTGCCTTTTTGTCAGAGGATTCTAAAATAGTTTTAGCATTTTTTAAAATAAGTGATTTTTGAATAAATAAATTATAAAAATCTTTAAAATCAATTTCTTCATAATCAAAATGATACTTTTCATCAAATAATAATACAAATGCTTCTCTAATTCTTGTTATTACAAATGGATTAAATATATCTTTTTTAAATTTGTCATCAAAGTGAATAAAAATTGTTTCAACAAAGAATTGTTTCATTATTTGTTTAATAATTTCATCATTTTCAATATAGAATAATATATTTTTTTCTCTTTTATTCAAATTTAATATTAAATGTTTAAACGAAGTATATTTTGAAAAAATTAATTCTAATAAATCATATTTTTCAATTCCCATAGTTCGATATGAATTTAAATTTTTAGATAGTAGAATATGCTTAACTTGTTCATAGTTCTTTTGTTCAATAGCTTCTATTAAATTTTCAACAACAAATTCATTAAAAAAATAATCTTCTTGCAAAATCCTTAATTCTTTTAAAATTTCAGCAATTTTCTTCTTTTTATGAATTAATTTATTTATTGTTTCAAGATTTCTACAAATAATTCTAAAATATTCAACAAGCTGATACGCTTCTTCTTTATCATCAAAAAGTTCGACTAAATCAAAAATTACTTTTATAAAATCATCTTTAATATTTAAATTAACTTTTGTTTTTAGATTGTAAATATACTCCTCTAATAAAAGTTTAAATCCACTTATTTTATATTTATCCTCGAATGTAAAAGAATTTGGCGTCTTTATAAATAAAAACATAATAATTTTATCTTTATCTTTTGTGAAAAAATTTTTTACATTTTCATTAAATATACTTTTTATTGTTTGCCTTCTGCATGCTATATTTGCAAGATTAATCCCCCTACTATCTTTTAAATCGAAAATAACTGGATATTTTTCCGCCAACTTTTTTAATAATTCGGTATCTTCCCTTATAATAGCATCGTAGGCTTGACAAAATATATATTTATTTAGAACTGTTACGAAATCAGCACTCAATTTAATATCATCAGCAAAAGAGAAATCTATGTTCTTATCATTGTTTAATATATTTTTGAATAAATTAATATCATTTGTATTTATTGCTTTTAATATATCTTTTTCTCTTAATTGTGCTAAATCTTCTAAAGATTCAGCTTTTGGTAGATATTTTAAATAATAAATTAGTTTTGAACTTTCCATTCCTAATCCATCAACTAATTTATTAAATTTGTCAAAAGTATTAGTATCAATTTTTATTGTACCGTTTGTTAAATACCCCTTACAAAATATTTCTTCTTTATTATTATTTGTTTTAATTTTGCATAATAAAAACTGATTTTTTTGTGGATATTTAAACAGTCCGTAACCATTCATAAATTTAAAGTCATTTAAATCCTCTTTTTTTAGCAATTTATCGCTATAATTAAGTTCAAAAAATGTTTTATTATTATTAGCCTTGTTATTTTTACTAATTTCTATATCTAGATTATTATTTACAAAAAATATTTCATCTAACCCAATTTTAATATTGGAATAAATTTTCGGCTTTATAGATTTAAAATACGATCTTTTAAAAAATTCTTGCTCTACTATATCAAAAACATCTTTATTTAACCAGCCACTTCCCTGCTCTCTTGAATGTGAATAAAATTCCTCTAAAGAATCAAGTTGCTCTTCTTTTATTGAAAAAAGCTCTAATTCCCTTCTAAATAGTCTATCTTCTAAAGGAATACCAGGTATAAAAGAAATTTGTTTTTCAAACAAATCTCTAGATCTATATAATACAGACCAAGAAGCAAATCCTATATTTGCTATTTTAGCTCTATGTAATATTTTAAAATAAATAAAATTTATATCAGTATTTTTATAAATATTTATATTGCTAAGTAATACATTAAAACCATCAATTTTTATTTTATCGTCATGATCCAAAAACACCAAATAATTACTATCTTGAGATTTAGAAATCATAATGTTTCTCATAACAGAAACTTTTTCATTATGCTCAGTTATAAAAAATTCAACCTCAATATTTTTACTTAAATTGACGACTGCATTTTTAAATATATCGATTCTTTTTAAAATATCTTTAGAACGATTCGGCTTTTCACAGCTACCAACATAGCCCTCTGGTACATTATCAATACCAATCAAAAATTTAATTTTTGAAGTTGAATATTCTTTTTTCATTACTTCTAACGCAGAATAAAAAGAATCAAGTATATTTTCAACTTCATTTATTTTGGCACCATACCAAATAGGTAAACATACACTTAAATCAAATGTGAGATTATCAGACATTCCAATACGATATTTGATAATTAATCTTTCAATAAACTAAAATATTTTTCATCTTTGTCAATCATTTAATCTATTTTATGAGGTAGTTATTATTTTTATAATTGGAATTTGAATAGTGTTTATGCAATGGATGACAACCATATGACAAAATCTGTATGGAATATTCTTTGCTTATATATAAATAAAAGAGAGTAAATTTAACTAAATTATATTAATGTCTAACTCCCACCTAGACCTTATCATTAACTTTTCTTGTTTTTCAAATTTACCCAATCTAAATTTTTCCAGCCCTGCCCATGCAATCATCACTCCGTTGTCAGTACACAATTTTAATGATGGAGAAATAACATCATAATCAAAATTTTTACAATATTCAACCATATTACTTTTAATACATTGATTAGCGGAAACACCACCAGCAAAAATAAGTTTATTCAAATAAATACCCTTCACTTCCAAATATTTAACAACATTTTTGAACCTATCTTTCAATATATCGATCACAGTTTTTTGAAAACTTGCAGCAATATCGCAAATATCTTGTTGTGTGAGTTTTATATGACTTAAATCATAGTTATAATCAACACCAGTAAGTTTTTCAATCTCTCGTCTAACTGCAGTTTTTAAACCAGAGAACGAAAAATTAAAATTATTTTCAATGCTTCTTCCCTTCCCTACCGCATCAATCAATGGCTTAACAAACTTAAACCTATTCTCATCACCCTGAACTGCCAACTTTTCAATTTTAGGACCACCAGGATATTCCAAACCTAACATCTGACCAACTTTATCAAAACACTCACCCAAGCTATCATCTATTGTATCGCCAATTTTTTCATACTCTCCAACACCTTTGGTAAGTAATATTTGAGAATGACCACCAGAAATCAAAAAAATCAAAAATGGAAATTTCAAATCACTAATCAACCTTGAAGTTAAAATATGTCCTTCCAAATGATTCACAGGAACAAACGGTTTATTAAAAACACTAGCCAAAATCTGTCCCGTAATAGCTCCAACAATCAAACCACCCATCAAACCTGGGCCACAAGTCGCTGCAATTGCATCTAAGTCTTCAAATTTTAGTTTTGCATCATCAAGAGCTTTCAACACAACTTTTTCAATAACATCAAGATGATTTCGCGAAGCTATTTCTGGTATAACACCGCCAAACTCCTTATGTATATCAATTTGTGATACAACAATATTTGACAATATTTCCTTGTCATCATTGACTATCGCAATGGCGGTCTCGTCGCAACTACTCTCTATACCTAAAACTTTCATATTTTAATTAATTTAATTAAATTATAGTCTTAAAACAATATAATATAATATTATATTTATTCAAACTATTTTATAAATAATCTTTAAATTGACAATTCCAGAAATAACATATTGAATTAACTTAAAATTAATTAGACATACAAACATTATGAAATTAAACATAAAAAATAATTTGCTATACCCTATTTTCTTTGCGATTATAATCATTTTTATATCTTTATATTATTATTTAATAAAAAATAATTATACAGATAACTGTTTAATTGATAAAAGTTGGTATGTTAATAGCAAACCAAAATGGTATACTTCAGGAAAAATGAATCCAAAATATTTAATAATTCATCACTCTGGAGTTAAAAATGTAGACGAAATAAAAAGTGTTTTTGAGGAATTCGGATTGAGTTGTCATTATTTTATAGATTCTGATGGAAAAGTTCATAATATAATAAAAAACACCTGTGGAGCATATCACGCTGGAACAAGCTATTGGAAAGGTAAAACACATTTAAACAAATCATCTATTTGTATTGAAATTTTAACACCAAATCCATTTGAAAAAGACATAAATCAATCAAAATATGATAGTTTAATTAAACTATCAAAAGATATAATGAAAGAATACAATATAAGCAAAAACAATGTTTTATCTCATTCAGATATTGCTGTCTTTAATGATAATTTAAAAAATGAAAAAATGAAAAATTCAAATTTTTACAACAGAAAACAAGATATTTCATATTTATTCAATTGGGGAAAATTAGCAGAAAATGGAATAGGCACTTGGTATGATGAAACAAAGTTGAATAATATCAGTAATAATGTTTTATATTACTACGGTGACAAAAAAAGCGAATTAATTGACATAAAGAAAAAATTAAATGCAATCGGTTATAAAACAAAAATTAATGATCTTTATGATACAGATTTCTTTATGCTTTCAGTAGTCTTCCATAGAAGATTCTTTCCTCAGCAGTTAATTCTAGCAGGACAAGGATTATGGACAGAAAAATCAACGATAGTCCTGAATGAAGTGTTTAATAATATGAAATAGTGGAACAATTTGAGAAATAATAATATAAGTAATTGTGCTATTTATTTAAGTAAAATTTATAAATAAAAATCCATCAATTTTATAACTGATGGATTTTGTAAGACAAATTCTGTATATTAATTACTGTCTAGTTTTTACAACATCACCTTTGACAACCCAACCTGACTGGGCATAAATCAAAGGGATGCACCAATGATAACTTTCTATTGTTACATCGGTCATAACATCACCATCATATTTTTCAAATGCGTTATCAAGAGCCCCATTTATACTAATATTTAACTTAGAATGATAAAAGAAAATAGCATGATCAACATCTTTACCAACAACCTTCTTAACCCTTGAAGGAGTAGATATATCAAATTCAGACAAATTAACTATTTTATTCGATAAAACAGTATAACTACCATGGTTTGTAGTACATGAAGATAAAACTAAGACAAATAAAACCGCAAAAAATATTTTATTCATTTTGACCTCCTTTTGAATTAATAACAGTTCCTTTCATTACAATCTTGTTCTGCCCAACAATTAAAAAGTACCAACTTTTAAATTCAGATGAAACATCTACAGCTATATCACCATCACCTTTTTCAAGTAAATTATCAAGAGCATTTTCAAATTTTGGAGTACCCAAAGGGAAAGACAAAATTATAAGCTTTGAATCTTCACCAGAAATATTTTTTATTTGTGGCGCTTTATTTAAGTTTGTTTTTGTAGTTTTTATATTTTTATCAGACATTACTGTAAAACTGCCCAACCTTTGGCTTGTTACGCAAGATGTAATGCTTAATAATAAAATTGTTAAAATAAAAAATTTTTTCATTTTTCCTCCATTTTTATTAAATTAAATCTAATATTATTATTATCAAAATAATATAATCTTCCTGAATTATGATCTATTATGAGACCAATACCAAGAGTAAGAGCAGCATCTAAAGTACAAACCAACACATTAATGTTTGATTTTACATATACAGATGACTCTATATAACCATCTTTTTGAACTTTAAAGATACCACCATCGCTAGCTTTATTTATATATACCCCATCGGCACTCAAATTTTTTTCAGCACCATTGACAAATAGATGAGAATCCTTAGAGCTTGGATATATATCAATAAACATTTTTTGCTTATCACTTGTAACATAACGACCGCAAGATACAGCAAAAAGTAATAAAAATAAACTTATATACTTCATATTAAAAAAGTTGTTTAACAATAGCATTGTATAAATAAAAAATATTATAATCAAGTTTTTTATTAAAAAATTTAATTTTTTACAAAAATAACCCGCCTTAACAGACGGGTTATTTTATGGATCATTTTTTAAAAGAAAAGCTAATTATTTTCTCTTCAAAATAGATGTTCCAGCATAAATTGCTTGAGTTCCCAATTCTTCTTCGATTCTCATCAATTCATTGTATTTAGCAACTCTATCTGTTCTTGAAGCAGAACCAGTCTTGATTTGTCCAGAGTTTGTAGCTACTGCAACATGCGCAATTGTTACATCTTCTGTTTCACCTGATCTATGAGAAACAACAGTATTGAATTTGTTTCTTTGAGATAAAGAAATTGCATCTAAAGTTTCAGTTAATGTTCCAATTTGATTTAATTTAATCAAAATCGCATTTCCCATACTTTCATCAATACATCTTTGAATGATTGCTGGATTTGTAACAGAAAGATCGTCAGCTACGAATTGAATTTTTTCGCCAAGAACTTTTGTTGATTCTTTCCAACCCTCAAAGTCAGATTCTTCCATAGCATCTTCAATAGAGAAAATTGGGTAAGTTTTGATTAATTCTTCATAATATTTAATCAAAGAACTGCTGCTCAATTTTTGGCCATCAATGTAATAATTTTTGTCGCCAACTTCTTCACCTTTTTTCTTACCGTAGAATTCACTTGCGGCACAATCTATTGCAAAATAAATATCTGAACCCAATTTGTAACCAGCTGCAATAACCGCTTCTGACATTGTGTCTAAAACTTCTTTTGCTGAATTTAATTTTGGAGCAAAACCACCTTCATCACCTACTGAAGTTGTCAAACCTTTTTTCTTCAAAATTGCTTTTAAGTTGTGAAATACTTCTGCACCCCATCTTATAGCTTCTCTAACTGTAGGAGCGCCAACTGGAACGATCATGAACTCTTGAATATCATTAACGAAACCAGCGTGAGCACCGCCATTAATAACATTCATCATTGGAACTGGTAATACATGCGCATTTGCACCACC
>JAQTXT010000043.1 GCA_028688645.1 Rickettsiales bacterium | reverse complement strand
CCCAAATGTAAATTTGTTGAGAGTTCCAATATTTTTGAGTCCAACTCCTAAGACATAACTTCCATAAGATCCCATTTTATTTCTTAGAGAAAGAGCTGCGCTATTGTCAGTATTTGCTCTGAGCTTGACGGTTGAGTGGTGAATTGGGTCATAAGTTTCTAAAACAAATGAAAATGGTTTGAATTAACCAGTAGTTTTGAGAGCAGCCTACATGATATGTCAAATAATTACCTGGAATCCAAACCTTGAGTTTTCATTGAGAGTTTGTGTAAAATTGAAAGTAGCACAATCTAAAATATTTTTTAAGGTAATTTTTCTATAATCTAAAGGCTAGGTTCTCCATTCTTAAGTTTATAACCTTAAATGATAAGTTTTATTATCTCGATAATACCCTATGAGGAGATTGTTCTTTAATGGAGTAAAATTGTTCAGCTTCAAAGCTTTAATCCCTTCAAAAGTCCAGTTATTGTAATCGTATCTCCATCGTGAGTACAAAGTGTGATCTTCATCAAAAGTTGAGTATCTGTACCTTAAGTTGCAGCGCCAATTTTAAGCAATAGTTTCGCAACCAAATTTAAAGAGAAATTCATCAATCTTTCTGTTTGACTCGATACTTGAGTATAAATTATGCTGATAATGATTTTGAGTGAAAAGGCCGTTATCAAAGTGGAGTCTAAATCCTTTGTGTCGCATTTGTAAATAAAATGATTTGTTTTCAACAAGAGGAAACCAAATATTGGCCTCTCCAGTTGTAGCAATTTTGTCATCTTTTCTGTTAAGGGTTTCTTGCAATCTGATTCTACCTTTTTCTGTGAGCAAGTTTGCATTTACTTTGAATAAAGTGTCATGAACAAAATCTTCGGTTATGATATCGTAAGCGTGATGGTCAAATTGACTCCATATATTGAAATCTATTTTTACAGATTGGGCCATTTCCTATATCAATAATCGTTTCTATTTTTATAATAATTTTAGATTTTGGATATTTCAAATCTTTTTTTAATAAACAGATAAATTTCAATAAAAAAAATAACTTTAAAAAGGATTTTGTAAAACATAATTTTGGTTATGAAAAACTTATATAAAAGAAATAACTTTAATGAAAATCAGACGATTTATTAAATCAACATTATTAAACCCTAAATTTTTTAATTCCAACTTCAAATTACACATGGATCACTCATAATAACATCATCATGGGCATAAACACGCTGAAACTACTCATAATGAGCCATAAATAAAGCATGAACAATAAAACAAAGTCGAATAATAAGAAATCGTTGTCAATCCATACATGATTGCAAATAACACAGGAAAATAAATCGACTATAACAAACTTATCGATAAGTTTGGATGTTACCATATGAATAAAAACCTTCTTTAAAGAATTGAAAAAATCACACAAAAGCCTGCTCACAAATATTTAACCAGAGATATTTTCTTTTCTCATCGAGATTTGGATCTTATTCTTACTTCTTATGAGAAAAACACGTAATTTTATTGTATAAATTTAGTAATCCTGATTTCCCACCATTTTATTTGTATACAGGTAGAGGACCTTCATCTGAAGCTCTCCATCTCGGACATATGCTTCCATTCATTTTTAATAAGTATCTTCAAGAGGAATTCAATGTACCATTTGTTATTCAAGTCACTGATGATTAAAAGTATTTCCATAAAGATGGTGGAGATCTTAGTGAATTTACTAAGTTAGCTTATGAAAATATTAAAGACATTCTCGCTCTTGGTTTTGATCCTGAAAAAACATTCATCTTTATTGACTCAGAATATATGGGAACTATGTATCCAAATGTTTGTAGATTCCAAAAAAACATTAATATGAGCACACTTAAGGCTATTTTTGGTATGGATTTCAGTGACAATTGCGGTAAGGCTGCTTATCCCGCCATTCAAGCTGCTCCATGTCTTTCATCAACTTTCCCTCATATTTTTGGTGCCAGAAACATTCCATGTTTGATTCCATGTGGTATTGATCAGGATCCATATTTCAGAATGACAAGAGACGTTTGTGGTAAGCTTAAAGCACCAAAGCCAGCAGGACTTTATTCAAAATTCTTCCCATCATTACAAGGATTCGGAACAAAGATGTCTGCATCATGTCCAAACACAGGTGTCTTCTTGACTGATACACCAAAGCAAATTGAGAAAAAAATCAACCAAGCTGTTACAGGAGGAGGTGCTACAAAAGAATAACAATAAAAGTATGGAGCCGATCTTTCAAAAGATATTCCTTACTATTATTTAACTTTTTTTTTGGATGATGATAAGGAACTTGCTGAAATTGGTGAACAATATTCTCAAGGAAAAATTTTGAGTGGTCAAGTCAAAAAGAAACTTATTAAAGTCATTCAAGATTTTGTTAAAGATCACCAATAAAAGAGAGCCAAACTTACTGATGATGATGTTAAAAAATTCCTTTCAACTCATGAAAGAAAATTCCAATATAAAATTGATCCATTGGTTCTTTAAGCCAAAGAAAAATAACTTGCTTAAAAAAAATTAAAAGATTAATTGAAGGCTAAATAAGCTAAATAGGCAAAATAAGCTAAGAAAGATAAAAAGGAAAAGAAAGAAAAGAAAGAAAAGACTGAAGATCCAGTCCAAACACCATAACATGTTCAAGTTAATTAAACTGAGAATAAACAGTGAGTTTCGATTGATTCACATTATTTATCTTTTGTTTTTAAATATTAGTTTCTAATTTTTCTAATTTATTAGAGTATGCTTTTTAGTAGCTTAAAAAAATAATTAAACCAAATGAAGGCTAAAATTTATCTAATGAGTAATAACCTTGTAAAAATAACAGATAATACTTTAGTTTCAATAATTCAAGTCCATTAAACGTATATTTTTATTTTCTCTTTGAATAAAGACCTTTCACATTAATATCTTAGTTCAGTAAGGGTATATTAGTAATATAAATTTTAAATGGATGAGAAATGATGTAATTTTAATAAAAATATATAAATAAAATATCATCCGTAAAGATCATGTCATTCCAAAACACTGTTGGCCCAGACGGGTAATCTATAAACTTATTTCAGAAGCATTAACATTAACGTCATTCCCTCATTTGGTAAAATCGTCAACGTCGTTGAACCTGAAAAGGATGCTAAAGTAACATATCCGCTTAAATTCAGTTGAGATAAATTGAAGCCTGGAGAGCCAGAAACGGAGCTTTGAAACAAAGACCAGCCGATTTCGATCCTTCAAGATACGTTTCATTCAGCACAAGAGAGGTCGTCTAAGAACCAGTCGATCAACAAAGCATTCACGAATATGTTGAAAGATCAAGATTGTCCAGAAGATTGGGATTCTGATTTTAAACCATCTATGTTTTAGCTCTTTATTTTTCATCAAATAAATTTCATAATTTCGTATCGGAAATAACATATCACTACCAAAAGTTCATTTGATTGTATTGATATTCAAAACGTAAAAACATATAAAATTTTGTCAATCAAATTTTAAAAGAAAAAATTATTGCTAATAAATTCGTTAAGGAAATTAGTGAATATAAAGACAAAAAATATTTTAGTTGAATTCCCTGAATGAGAATTTAACTGAGTAAAGTAATAAAGAAGTAGATTGTATTTTTGATGATATATTCTTACTGAGGTGGTCAATTTTACTCTTACTTTTAGTCGGCTTATTTAAACAATAAACTGAGTGCTCTAAGTTGACTGTCTTACTGTTTAGCTTTTTTCTTTTAGGTTATCAGGTACTATTTGTATTTATTCTAAAATTGCGATATGATGTACTTTGAGTTGATTTTTACTCTTTTTGTCGAAGAATTGACCCAAAAGTTGAAAGTCAGGGCCGTGTTTTTTAAGAAGGAAAAGAAACTTTTCGTTTTATTATTCAGTCCATAACTTTGATTTTTGATTCATATCAATACTTTGTGAGCTGCTGATGGATGAGGTATCACTCCAGGTGGTCTTTTTGATCAGTTTGGTCTTTTTTTTCTTGATAATAAGATATCATACTTCAAATGATATTTGATCAATTAGATTGCCTAAAGTTGAAGCTTTGGTGGGTGATTTTTCTATAATGGATTAATCTTTCATAATAGTGTCATTTTTGGTTGGTAATTATTTTATCTATGCTTACATCAATTTTAACATTTATAATATGTTTTGTAAAGGCTTTATATTATTAATTAAATACAAAATTCAACTTACTAAATGATGTAGATAATTTTTGTTAGTTATTTATTTTTTGTAAAGTTTTGTTATTTCTTATTTTTTAGATAAAAGAAATTAAAATGATTAAATTTCCTTAGGTATTTGCTCATCAATGCTTAATCTATCTTAAAGTAAAAAGGATTTCAAGAGATACACTTCAATAATTTGTTTTTATTTACTTATTTTCACTTGGATAAAAATACATAAATCTAGAATTTTTTCAAGTTTAATTTAAATTACAATATTATTAAGCCTCTTCATATTAATTAGTAAAAATCTTTTATTTCTCATCAAATTCAATGGAAGCCAATCAAACCACATAACAACCAAATGTCGCTAATACAGCAGAAAACATTGCCCAATAAGTTAACAATGAAATCATTATTGTTTAAGGTCAACTTAAAAAAATTATTCATCAAGAGGGACAAGGATAATGCCCTAAAAAAGGTCAATAAATATTTGCCCTTTATCGTGGAACACTCCAAGACGGAACTGAATTTGATTCTAATCAAGACAGAGACAGTCCCTTTAAATTTAATTTGGGTGAAGGAAGAGTCATTAAAGGTTGGGATGAAGGATTTGCTACTATGAAAATCGGAGAAAAAGCAACTCTTATTTGCTCACCAGATTATGCTTATGGCAAAAGAGGTTCACCTCCAAGAATTCCACCAAACTCAACTTTAAACTTTTAAGTTGAACTTCTTGATTTCCAAGACAAGATTAAATAAAAATGGGAGCTCAGTGATGAACAAAAAGTTGCCTAAGCCACAGCTGCAAAAAACTCAGGAAACGAAGCATTTAAGAAAGGAGAATGGAAAGAAGCAAACAAATTTTATAAAAAAGGTATTGAGTTTGTTGAAGATGATGATAATACAGAAGCTCTCGAAATTCTTAAAATTCTCAGATTAAATGCTGCTCAATCACAAATTAAATCAGGATAATACTTTGATGCAATTAATAACTGCACTAAAGTTTTGGACAAAGATGCAAATAATTTGAAAGCTCTTTACAGAAGAGGAGTCGCACACTTGAAAAATCAAGAATTATAAAAATCTCAAGTAATTTATCTAAATAATTTAAGGTTGATTTCGAAAGTCTTTTAAAAATTGACCCATCAAATGTTGAAGCTCAAAAATAACTTCAAAATGTTAAAGTTGCAGAAAAATTGTTCAGACAAAAACAAAAGAAAGTTTTTGGAAATATGTTTTCTAAGGCTGGAGCTTATTCAGAAGAACCAAAGAAATAAGAAACTCCAAAAACTGAAGAAACTACTGAACAGAAAGTCGAGACTGAAGGTGAACCAACCTAACAAAAAACTGAAACCTAGAAAAAAGAGGAATGAAAGTGATATGTATAAAAGTATTATTTTCAGTGTTTTTATAAAAAAATTATCAGTCTATTAAATTTGCCATATTTTAAATACCTAAAAGTCCACTATCTTACTTTGTGGAACGACGATCTTATGAATTTAGTTTCTTCATACGAGCTTTAAGTTGAATTTTAAAGTTATTTTTTTTTTGAATTTAGTATTCGCTTGTTTATGATTTTTTATCAAATTCTACTTTAGGTAAGCTTGCTGTTGAAAATCGTCTTGAACTGCTACCAAACCCGCTTCCTAGATTATTATTCTCAAGATAATTTTTATTTTTTAAGGTGGAAGAAGAGTTTGATCTTTGAGGCCTTGATGTAGAAATCATTTAGACTTGATTTGGATTGATATAAAATCTGTATTAAAGGTCTGTTTTGTCCTTAACAGTTAATATGGATCTTTTCTATTTTGGGAATAATCCTCCTTTCTTTGAAAATGATTAATCATTAATTTTATATGCTCCAGGTCCTATTAAATTTTTCATGTCAACATTGAATCTCTTGACTGATGAAAAAACTGCCCCCTTTTTAGATGAATCTGTCAAATTATCGATTTATTTATCAAATGAATTATTGTTAGGATTGTAAAATCCTGGACCTGGGGCATACTTTGTTCTCATCTTGCTCATCAGATCAATTAATTCTAAGGAGGGTACAAAGTCTACACCAATATTGTTAATAATCTAACTTCTTTTTTTTGCTGCTTTTCGGATTGCCTCATTAACGATCAAAACATTTTTACTTTTTTATTGATTTTTTACAGATAAATTGGTTTATCTTATTGTTTACAGATCTTATTTTTCTGAAGCTTTTTAATTTTCTGAGTGCAAGAAATTACTTTGAGTTTTCTAGGTGCTTAATTATTTTTTTTCTTGAACATTTTATGGTAATAGTTTACGAGGACTTTTTGAAAAAGAAAAAGATGGATCTTTCTTGCGTGTAATCTACAAAGCTTTAGCGGAATTCTAAAGCATCTAAAGTTCTTTTATAAAAATTTTATCTTCTTCATCAAGGTTTTATTATTTTATTATTTTGTAAGGGATCGATGGATTTTTCTCTTATTCTCTAAAAGTATTTTTTAGAAATTTTTTAGGGTTTGATAGATCTCTTTTAAAATCGTAAATGATTTCTCTTTTTTCTTAAAAGTAATCTCCAGGACCTGGAATATATTTCTTATTATCTTCAGCAAATCTCTTTGAATAATTAAAAGTATTTTTAGTGTCATTAATCAATTTTGGGCCAGCTAAAGTACCTGTTAGAACTTTTTTTTATTAATTTTTGAAAGGTTTGTAATAATTAGAGGGAGGATTGAAGTTGATATCATGAAAGATTCTATCAGATTGCGAAAATTTCATTTGATAAATGAGTAGAAAGTTATTTTTTGTTAAAATTATTCAATTTGTTTATTAAATAGGGAATAAAAATAAATATTATTGTTTTGATTTTTTAGAACCATAAAAATAATTAAGAAATTATGAAAACCCACGCCGAAGTCACCAGTAGCAGAAGAAAATCAAGAAGAGCTCATTTCACAGCTCCTTCACACATTAGATACACCATCCTTTCTGCAACTTTATCAAAAGATTTGAGAAAAAAACACGGTCTCAGATCTCTTCCAGTCAGAAAAGATGATGAAGTTGTCGTCTTGAGAGGAAATCATAAAGGACACAAAGGAAAAATCATCCAAGTATTTAGAAAAAAATGGGTTATCCACATTGACAAGCTTACTAAAAACAAAGCTAACGGAGCCCCATATCAAGTTCCAGTTGATCCATCTAAAGTCGCTATCATTAAACTTAAAGAAGGAAAAGACAGAATGGCAAGAATCACTAAAGTTGCTGCCGGTGTTGCTCTCAGAAAGGACAAGGCTGAAAAGAAAGTCAGAACCACCAACTGAAAAAATCTAAATGATTATTTAAACCCTCTTTATTAAAAAATCTTCAATTTTGTAGCATTTATCCCTTTGATTCTCAATTTTTCTGTATAAATGTTGATTTTTATTGATTAAAACTATTAATGTTCTTTACTAATTAATAAAATTGACAAAATGATAAATCAAAAGTTTTAAAAAAATTATTTATTCTTAAAGTAGTATGGATATCAAAGTGGTTGAATCTGAAAACGAAATCTACCATAAATAAAAGTTATTGGGAGAGGGAGCTTTTGGTAAGGCTTATCTTGTCAGGAGAAAAGCCGATAATGAACTTCTTGTAATTAAAGAAATGAATATTGAACATATGACTCAACAGGAAAAAAGTGAGACAATTAAAGAGGCTCAAATTCTTAAAAATCTTAATCATCCTAACATCGTCAAGTTTGTTGAAGTTTATTGCACAAAACAGAACAAACTCAAAATTGTCATGGAATATGCTGAATGTGGTGATTTATCGAAAGCAATCAGTGAAAGAAAAAAGTCAAAGAAGTTTTTTGATGAGAGTTAAATTCTTGATTGGTTCACACAAATATGTCTTGCTATGAAACATGTACACGACAGGAAAATTCTTCATAGAGACATCAAAGGACAGAACATTTTTATTTCTAAAACAAATACATTAAAGCTTGGAGATTTTGGTATCGCAAGAGTTCTTAACAAAACAATGTAAAAGGCTAGAACAGTCGTTGGTACTCCATATTATTTATCCCCTGAAATTATATAAAACAAACCTTATTCTTTTCAAAGCGATATTTGGTCAATCGGTGTTGTTCTTTATGAGCTTTGCGCTTTGACTCATCCTTTCACAGCAACATCGTTACAATTTCTGGCACTTAAAATTGTAAAAGGTTCTTTTGCTGCCATTCCTAATCAATATTCAAAGTAACTTCGAAGTCTTGTAACTACTATGTTATCTTTGGATCCTAATAAAAGGCCAACAATCAACTAAATCTTAAGTAATTTTTATTCATTATTTTAGAAAATCCTGTCATACAAAATCGAATAATGAATTTTCTCACTCAAACAAAAAGAGATCATTAATTTAGTCATACAGTTCTCCACAATCATGTAATTTTATTTCTAATTTTCATAGAAAGTTTAAATTTTTACGAATAAACTTGTAGAGATTAAACAGCAAAAAGATTATTAAAAATAAAGAGACAAACTAAAGCAATAATAAGAATTATTGAAACAAAAAATTTAACAAAAGAAAGTTCAATAAAGACTAAAAAGCCAGCAATAAATCAAAGATAAATAAAAAAATTTATAAAGATAAAGAGAGCGTGATCGCCAAAGATAAGTCTAAAAACAAAAGTTTAAATAATAACAGTCAAGGAGGTAGTTCCTTTAAAAAGAAAAGTTAAGGAAATAATATGACAGAAAGCAAGCTCTTTTTTAGGATCAAAGAAGAAAGTAATAGCAGCAGAAAAAAATTCAAAAGTAATATGAATAGAACTGTAAGATGGCAAAATATATTGAACAGAAAATAAAAAATTAGTAGAATTTAAAGCAAGGTTATAGACAAAACAATGATGTAATGTATCGACAGAATGACAGACAAGAGGAGGTAATGAGAGCATAGAAAATTAGAAAAAATCAATAAAAGTAAGTGTAATAGGATAGAAAGAAAAAGTAGTTACAATAATTTGCAAGAAAACAATATTTTGAGAACCAATAAATTATGAGAAGGGCAAAGTAAAGAGCAAAACAAGAAGAACAAGGCTATGATTCATATCAGCCATAACCTTAGCAAAATAATATTGTTTAAGACAGATCACCTAATTATGGGAGTAAAAATACTGCAGAAAACTTTCACTATCAAAATAAAAAAAGTTCACCACAGCAACAATATCACTCAGCTACAGATTCTAAAAACTTTTCTAAACCCCAGACAAAACCTTAATCAAACAAAGATTTTGGCTCAGGTGTGAAAAGTCCTAAAAATTATCAATCAAACCAATAAGTTTAAAAAAAGCACGAGTCTATAAGAGATCAAATGAAAAAAGATAGAGAGAATTTCTTAAAAAATAAAAATCACTCAGAATCCCACGATGATTAAGTTCAAATGAATTCTCCTTAAAGACCTGCTGATAAAGAACATTTGACAGTAAAAGCAGCTAAATGGCAAAGACCAAAGAGTCGATAAAATGAAATTTAGCATTAAGTCTAATAACCTAATTAACCAGAAATTCAGAACTCAGTATAAGGCCAAACAATGAATGATCAAACTTATGTGTTTATGGATCCTAAAATATCACCTCAAGATAAGGAAAATTTTTAACTTTATGTGAATGAACTTGAAAATATTATGAATGTTCTCAACCAAAACATTGAGCATTTATAAAATAATCAAAAGAAAAGTCCAGAAAAACAAATAGTATCTTAAAAATAACAAATTCAAAATCATTCTTTTGAATAAAAACCAATTTAAAAATCTGCAAGCGCCTTATTAACAGACTTACCTGAGGTTGAAGAAGTAATTTTCAGGTAAGATGACCAATAAACTTTTGAACTCTCTTTAACAGCTGAATTCGCTTTACATGGAGCTAAGAAAAGTTAAATAGTTGAGATATAAGCATCAACAGATTTGGACTTATTTAGCAATTTCTCCAAACTATAAACTCTAAGAATGAACCTTGAAGACAGGTTTGGTACAGATAATTTTGTGCAACTTTATCGTTTTCTTGAAAATGAAATGAATTAAAGAGGAATTGAGGCTTTCACAAATCAGAAATCTATTGTCAATTAAGCATGTAAAAGGTTTAAAATAAATTAATCTTTACTTTCAGACAGTTTTACATTATTATTGACTTTGATTCATATGGAGGAGAAAATGATGGGTAATTATTGATCTTTTCAATTTTATTAATAATCTAAGTTCTTATAAAAAATCATAATACAAATAGAAACATCATTTTCGATTATCTTCTTATTCGATAATTTAACCGTTGATTTCGAGTTTTTTTATGATT
>JAQTXT010000177.1 GCA_028688645.1 Rickettsiales bacterium | reverse complement strand
TATTGAGATGAAAATTTAATTACAAATTGAAATTAAATTGAATTAATGAAATGAAATAAAATGAAGATTTATTTGGTAGTAAAGGTGAAATAATGGAAAATGAAAATTGAAAGTTAGAAAATAAAGATTGGAATTGTAAGTCCAATAAAATAATGAAATGAGTTGAATAAATTGCTCAGATTTCTCCACAGTTACCATTGGGTTGGTTGTTGATCCAAATCCAGGCTCTTCCAGTCCAGTGGTGGTTGAAGTATCCCCAAAGACTCCATTCTCCACATTTGGCTTGAGTCCAGTTCCAGTTTCCCCAAGCTTTAGTAATACCTTGTTCATATCCGTTCATATCGTCAAGCCAATATCCATCATGGAATTCAGCAAATTTGGCATCAAAACCGTAGTAATCTTTACAGATTTGGTCACCAGTGTTATAACTGTCGATTTTAAGGCCTTGGATTGAATCTGTTACCAACAAGACACCTCCAGTCCATGAGTTATAGAATCCACCGTCCTTGTTGCTGGTATATTTGGCGCTATCGGGTTGATAGGTGTAATATGGTCTGTCAAGTGATTTGTGGTGTAAAATACAGAGAAGTGGGAGTTTGATGGTACATGAGGTGTCACCATCTTTTGGGTTACATCCTTCACATGCCATTTTACCGACCCAATGATTTTATTGACTTGGCCATTATTTGGCAATGTAAGTGGTGCCTTTTTTAACAGGAATCAGTTGAGGAGTGTCGTAGACTGATGGTTCGCAGTTGTCTTGGCAAATACTTAATGCAAGGAGGGCTGCTACAATGAGCAAAAGTTTATTGACCTTCATTCTTTCTCTCAGATATTAAAAATATATAATCTTAAAAAAAATACTGCGGACTTAATTTCATACTTCATTTTATATTACTACATTATTTTACTTTCATTTGCTTCATTATTTTACTATATTTTCATTTAACTATTTTCAATACTTTAAATTTATTTACTCAAAAGATTCATTACATTTACAAAAAAAGGCATTAAGCATTGATAATTTTAGTCATAAGGACTGCTATTTTTCAATTTTATCGGTTTAACATTTCACTAATTGAAAAAAATGTTTAATTTAAAACGAAAAACTCATTTCAGGAAGTTACAAAGTAAAATTGGCATTGGAAAACAATAAAAATATGTTAAATTTTTTAGTTTGCAATGCGTCATTTTAAACTCATTAGTTTATACTATTCTTTTTCTGATAAACTGCCCTGTTTAGATCGTGCTTCTTACAAAACTAAGAGCTAATTATTTTTTATGGGAATTTTTTTATTGGAATAAACGGCTTTCAGTTGACGTTAACTGAAAAGAAACTGAGATCAAGATAACAGTTTATCCTCATTGGGTGACATAATTTTTAAGTTTTGTTTAATAATGAAAAGATAATAAATAAAAAATAAAATAAACCAATACCATTGTTATTATAATTTCGCCATAAATGCAAATTTTCCTCCATCAATTGGATGGATCTCAGACAGTAGTCGAGATCAGCGAATCAACTTAAATTTCAACCTTCATCAACCAAAACGGTTTAGTAAATTGCAGACTCATCTGCCAAGGAGAAAATATTAACTCCACTGAACAATTGTTGGCTCTTTACGAAAACTCAAATGTTTACGTCAACGGTTAACTTGATGGTGGTAAAAAGAAAAAGAAAAAAAAAGTTTACACCACTAAAAAGAAAAACAAACACATCCATAAAAAAATCCCAGGATTGACTCTTTCCCTCTACTCAGTTGATGGTACTTTTTTTATCTTATTTCAGGTAAAGGTAATGTCACTCAAACCAGAAAGACCTGCCCATCATGTGGTCCAGGAATCTTCATGGCCCAACATTGGGACAGATATTATTGTGGATCATGTCACACCACCATCAAGATGGATGCTGAAACCATCAAGAAGAATGAGGAAATCATGAAGAAAAAGAAAGCCGCTCTTTAAGCCGAAAGAAAAGCCAGAGAAAAAGAAGCTGCCGATAAAGCTCCAGCTGGAAAAGGAAAGAAAGACGCCAAAAAGGCCGGCAAAAAGAAATGATTATTTAATTGTATTCTATTTAAACTACACACATTAATTTCTACTTCGATCAGATTAATTTAGTAATTTTTAACACAAACTTTAATCCTTCAAACTTGAGATAAATATCCAGCAAAAGATAACGAACAAACAATCATCTTGAGCTCATGAAATACTTCGAAAAGTTCATTACTTTTTATCGCCCTCAACTTCTTCTTAATGATCAAGATCGTCCAAATTTCCTTCTTCTTCATCGTCTTCATCACCACCCATCATACCTTGCATTCCGCCCATACCTCCCATTCCACCCATCATACTTTACAATCCTCCCATTCCTCCCATTCCACCCATTCCACCCATTCCACCCATTCCGCCCATACCTGGCATTCCACCCATACCACCAAAGTCTTTTATAAAATAAAATTTTACTTTGCATTTGAGATGGATCGAAGTCTCCAAGACCTTTTTGTCCTTCTTCTTATTCTTCGTCTTCATCAACCCACTTGTTCCAATCGACTTGAATGTATTGACTTTTTTTGTTGTCTTTTACAAGTCTTGGCCAGAAAGGTTTTGATGGGTCTTATTTGATCAAAGCGAAGAATAAATTGAATCCGG